>JAEUNB010000356.1 GCA_016790625.1 Betaproteobacteria bacterium
CGAGGTTGGGAAACAATCTCTGCCGATTTGTAATTGGCGCATAGGTGAAACCCTAGAATTGGTGCGCTTCCTGGGCCGAAAATGCCTGAAACACCGCACCAGTGCTGGTGTTTGATATTCGTCGCACTGGATCAAGCAAGCCCTCGCGTACAATCCGCCGCCATGAGTTCCGCCTCGCAAAACCGCACCGCCAATCTCTACGCGCTCGCCACCATCGCGCTCTGGTCCACGCTGGCGGTGCTGGGCGTGGCGCTCAAACACATTCCGCCGTTTCTGCTCACCGGCCTGGCGCTCACCATCGGCAGCCTGCCGGGCTGGTATCGCCTGCGCGAATGGAAAATTCCGTTGCCCACATTGGCGCTGGGCATTTACGGCTTGTTCGGCTATCACCTGCTGCTGTTCATTGCGCTGCGCAATGCACCACCGGTGGAGGCAAATCTGGTCAACTACTTGTGGCCGCTGCTGATCGTGGTGCTGGCGCCGGTAATTCTTCCCGGCACGCGCCTGACCTAGCATCACGGCCTTGCTGCGGCGATGGGATTTGCCGGGGCGGCGATTGCGATACTCGGCAGCCAGCGCTTGAGCGGCGAACTGTCATGGGGTTTTCTGCCTGCACTCGGGGCCGCATTTATCTGGTCTACCTATTCGCTGGCGACGCGGCGCGTGCCGCCGTTTCCGACTTCCGCCGTTGGCTTGTTTTGTCTGGTGTCAGGACTGCTTTCGCTGGTTTGCCATGCACTGTTCGAACCATCGGCAACCCTGTCCAGCCGTGATTGGGGTTTGATATTGCTGATCGGCCTGGGTCCGCTGGGTGTGGCGTTCTTTCTCTGGGACAAAGCACTGAAGCTGGGCGATGCGCGGCAGATCGGCATCCTTGCCTACATCACGCCGCTGGCGAGCACGGTGTTGTTGATTCTGACCAGCGGGCGCGGTTTCGATGGCAGCATCGTGCTGGCGACGGTACTGATCATCGGCGCGGCGACATTGGGTATGCGAGCCAAGTGATCTGGTTCGCTACCTAGCGAAACGCGTACGGTCCGTCGAATTCGCCTATCGTCACCGTGTGACTGATCAGCCCGGACGCCGGCGACCACAGGTGCAGCTGATATCCCGGCGGTTCCATCACAAATTTTCCCGGCGCGTCGGCGCTCAAATCCAGATTGATTTGGTGCGCGGTGCTGGGACAGGTCGATGCCAAGGTGCCGGCGAAGCGCGTCTGGATCGAGCGATGCAGATGACCGCACAACACGCGCTCCACCTGCGGGTGGCGCGCGATGACCTCAGCCATCAGCGGTGAACTGGCCAATCCCATGCGGTCCATATAAACGATACCGCTGGTGAATGGCGGGTGATGCATCAATACCACTGTCGGACGGTCCGGCTCGGCAGCCAGTACCTCGTCCAGCCACGCCATGCTTTCCGGCAAAACCTCGCCACCGCTTTTTCCCGGAATAACGGTGTCTAGGGCAACGATGCGGAGTTCATGTGCGTCGATCACGTAATCGATGCGATCGCGTCCTGTCATCCAGGAGTGTTCGGGAAACGCGGCGCGCAGGGCGCCGCGTTCATCGTGGTTGCCGGGAATCAGGTACATCGGCATCTTCAGCGGCGCCAGCAGTTCACGCAGGAACTGGTATTCGTCCGCACGGCCCGAATCGACCAGATCGCCGGTGACAATCAGCGCATCCGGCTGCTGCTTGAGCGCCACGATGTGTTCTACGCAGCGGCGCAAAAAGTCGGCAGTATCGACGACACGATAGGACAGCTCACCTCGAGTTTTAATGTGCAGGTCGGAGATCTGGCAGAGCAGCATGGGCAATTCCGGAAAAGCGCCTGAGGTAACGGCGAGCCGGCTAATTTTGCCACTACGTAACGTGAGCGGCATCCGCCGCACGCGAAACAGCGTATCTTTTGTTCCTCGCCTGACGGAGCCGCCATGGAACCGGTCAACAGCATCAGCCGCATGGGTTTTCGCAAGTGGTACGAGCGCGAACTGATTGACAGTCACGTATCGCTGGTCACATGCGTGCTTAGCGCTTTCGTTGCTGCCGCCTGTTTCGAGACGTTCACCTTGCCGGCACCTCCGCTGACGGCATTGCTGCAGGCAGGCGGAATGATCGGCGGCGCGGCGCTGACATGGGCCAGCTGGCTACGCTATCGCCGCATCATGCTGCGCGCCTGGCGTTTTGGCGAACAGGCGGTATGCAAACAGTGCACGCTTTATGGGCGCTTCAACATACTCGCTTCCGGCGCCATCACACCCCCCGCAACCGAAGACGAGCCGCATCCCGCCAGTCAGGTCTGGATGAACGTCTCCTGCAAACGCTGTGGCCATACATGGCGCATGCCAGAGCCGGCCGATCGCCCGGCCCGCTAGCGGCCCAATGTAATGCGCGTGCGGATTTGTGCGCCCCGATTTGGGTAGAATTCGCGCTTTCCGATTTTCGTCTGCCTAATTCATGCTGCCTTCGATTCAATCCCGCTTAGCCGTAGAAATTTCCGCCAAACCGCAACAAATCGCTGCCGCCGTTGAGCTGCTCGACGAGGGTGCGACGGTGCCGTTTATCGCGCGCTATCGCAAGGAAGCGACCGGCGGATTGGACGATGCGCAACTGCGTTTGCTGGAAGAACGCCTGCGCTATCTGCGCGAGCTGGAAGAACGCCGCGCGGCGATTCTGGAGAGCATCGAATCGCAGGGCAAGCTGACCGAGGAACTGAGAGCCGGCATCGAGAAAGCGGAAGACAAAACCACGCTGGAGGATTTGTATCTGCCGTATAAGCCGAAGCGCCGCACCAAGGCGATGATTGCCAAGGAAGCGGGGCTGGAGCCGCTGGCCGATGCGCTGCTGGCAGACCCGATGCTGGTGCCGGAAGCCGAGGCGGAAAAATATCTTTCGGCCGAACCCAAGGGCTCGGAGAAAGACACGGCGGTGCCGGATGTGAAAACCGCATTGGAAGGCGCCAAGCAGATCCTGATGGAGCGCTTCGCCGAGAACGCGACGCTGCTGGCGCGCATACGCGACCATCTGGTTTCGCATGGCGTGGTCGAGTCAACCGTGATTGCGGGGCAGGAAGAGGCCGGTGCCAAGTTTGCCGACTATTTCAACTACAGCGAAACCTGGAAAACCATTCCCTCGCATCGCGCGCTGGCGATTTTCCGCGGTCGCAATGAAGGCATTCTCTCCTCCAAGCTTCTGCTCGATTCCGAAGTGGGGGAGGAAAAGCCGACCTGGAGTTCGCCGTTCAATGCCTGCGAGGACATGATCGCCGGCCACGCGAAGATCGCCAACAAGAGCCGCCCCGCCGACAAATGGCTGGCCGAAGTGGTGCGCTGGACCTGGCGCATCAAGATTTCGCTGCATATGGAAACCGAACTGATGGCTTCTTTACGCGAAAAAGCCGAGCTGGACGCGATCAATATCTTCGCCAGTAATCTGAAGGACCTGCTGCTGGCGGCACCCGCCGGGCCGCGCGCAACGATGGGCATCGACCCCGGTATCCGCACCGGCTGCAAGATCGCGGTGGTGGACAATACCGGCAAGGTGCTGGAAACCGCGACGGTGTATCCGCACGAGCCGCGACGCGATTGGGAAGGCGCACTGCATACGTTGGCAGTGCTGGCGAAAAAACACAGCGTCGATCTGATCTCGATCGGCAATGGCACCGCTTCGCGCGAGACCGACAAGCTGGCCGCCGACCTGATCAAGCTGCTGCCTGATCAACGCATGACCAAGATCGTCGTGTCGGAAGCGGGCGCGTCGGTCT
>JAEUNB010000362.1 GCA_016790625.1 Betaproteobacteria bacterium
ATTACCCACCGGCAGAATGAAACCGGCCGGCAGCGCATTCTGAAATGCCAGCAATACGCTGCCCCCCGCGAGTAGCAGCGTACCGATGCGCCAATCGGCGGCACTCGGCTGCACATCCGGCGACAAACTCTTGTGCATCAGCCCCAGCACGCCGCCGTTCAGCAACATCATCAGGGTGGCGATGGTAAGCGCGGTAACGGGATCCATCACGCCATTATCGGCAAGCGCTGCGGAAATGTCGAAAGCCCAGGTGTTAATTCACCCAGTAAAGATGCCGCAGCACCATCCATTCGCCGGTCGGATTGTCCGGTGTGCGGCCGGCATTGCGCCGCAGCGAATCCTCGATCAGCTTGCCCAGCCCGGTGAACGGCACGGCGGCAGTGGGCTTCACGCATCTTGCCGCGCGCTCGCCGGCATCCAGCGGACGGCGCAAGGGACGCAGGAACAGATCACGCACGTTGATGCCCTCACCCGGCGCACATAAGCCCATAGTCAGGTCGCGGCTGCGCCAAGCCTGCGCTTCTCCGGGACGGCTGGCGGCTGGCGCACCGCCGAGCAGCGTCCTGCCGCGGAAAAGCGCATCCATGTGTTCGAGTAGCTGGCCCCAGGTTGCAAAACTCTGCGCATCGAGCACCAGCGGGAAACTGGTCTGCGTCTGTTTGGGATTCGGAATCCACTCGCGATCGTTATCGGTTTCCTTCAGCAACGATTCGCGCAGGCGGCGCGAGGTGGCAATGCCTTCCAGCAGGCGCGGATACGCACGCATGGCAACGCGTTTTTCGTCGTTCAGCACCACGACATCCTTGCCGGCGAGGTCGACGTTGTACGACAGCACCAAGTTGAGCGCCGCCTCGGCAAAGTTGAGATACGCCGCCGCCCAGTACACATCGGACTGGTCGAGCTTGATCACCGGCTTGATGAACTGCCGTTCGTAATATTCGTTCGGACTATTGATGCCACTGAATGCGGCGATCTGGTTATCATCGCGCTTCGCCACCCAGAAGAAGTGTTTCTCGAACGGCGTGATGGTGCCGTCGCCATCGATGTCGATTTCCCACTCGCCGGGCTGGATCACGAATAACGGTTTGGTGGCACGCACGGTGGTCAGTATTTGCCGCGCCGCCGTCAGCTTGACTAGAATTTCTTCCAGCTTGATGCGGATGCCCTGCACAAACCCGCGATCACGCTCCTGCGGATTGCTGCTTTCCATTCGTTTGCTCATGCCGCGCGCCCACCGTGCGGTATCGGTCAGCAGATCGATGCCGCTGCAGATGACATAGGCAACCTTCTCGTCGTCGGTACGCAGTGTTGCCGCCGGCCGAGGCCGCAGCTCGCCGCAGGTAGCCTGCATGGCCGGCGTGGAGGAGAAATCGATGGTGGCAGCCTGGGCTGATGTCGCGAACATCGATAGCGCCACAAGCGGTACTGCAATCAGGAAGAGTTGTTGCATATTGCTCCTATAAATTTACTGGCTTCCAGAAATATGCATGATGAAACTCAAGCACTGGTGCGGCTTTTCAGGCAAAAGTCGCCGGGAAGCCGCATGGAATGGCGAGTTTCAAATGTAGGGCCGTGTCAATTTGCGGCAGCCTCTCAACGCTGCGCCACGACCATACGCTTCGCATCCGGCTCCCTCGTCTGCACAAAACTGAACACCGAATCCACCGTCACAGTGCGGATGCGGTCCGACCAGCGCAGCTCGCCCGGATGATCGTCGAATGCGACGTTGGCTTTGGTCATGCGCGCACCGAGCCGCGTCAGCGTGTCCAGTTTCAATTCGGTCGGTTGATATCCGGCCAGCTTGAGCCACTGTTGGGCCTGCTCGCGATTGGTGACCGGAATGTCGCGCGAACCGGCTGCAGCGATGATTTCCAGCGCCCACTGGTTGGAGTTCTGGTAGCGCGTCGAATACGGGTAGGCGACCATGCTGTAGTGCGCATTGTGAAAATCCAGATGTTTACGCGCGGCCAGCAGGCCGGCCAGACGCTCCTGCGTTTGCGCATTCGGGATCAGGATCACCGCCTCCATTCTCCACAGGTCGTCCATGAAGAAATTAGCCAGCCCTTCGTCGTAGATTTCCGAGCGGTCGGTGCCGCATTCGTTCAGCTGATGCACCACGCGCCACTTACCCTTTGGGTGGTCGCGCCAGACAAAGCCGAAATGCGAATAGCGCACGCCATAGCGCGACAGGTTCTGCCCGGCGCGGCCAATCAGCGCCAGCGATGCGCCGGAGTTTTCAAGTTTCTCGCGCGCCTGCAATGCGAGCTCCGTTGCTTTCTGTGCGATCTGTGGATTGATCGGCCGCTCCTCGCAGGATCGTCCCGCCCAGGCGGGCACTGCCGCCATCGCGACCGTCAGCAACAACCAGACCGTTCGTTTCATCATCTGCATTCGCATGCGGTCATTCATCGCGCGCACGCGATCGATGCATCAATGCCGTGCCGACTTCGTTCGGCACAAACATCAGCGCCCGGCCGGCACCGACCAGTATCACGCCGGTCGCGGTCACGCTGCCCTGCAACACCGTGCCGACGGCGATCGCCGAGCCTTCGATTGCTTTGCCGGTGAATTGCACCGAAGCCTCCGCACCGGTCGCGAGGCCGCGCAAGGTGACGGTGGAAACCTCGCCCACGGTTTTCACGCCGGTGACGGAAAAGCGGCCTGCATCCTTGAACATCTGCGCCGTGCCACGCACCAGCGTGACGGGCACCGCAGCCGACGCATTGAGTGATGCGCGCGAGGCTTCACTTAACGAACCCGAGTACGAAGGCAATGCGGTGAATGCCAGCGTCGCAGCAATGGCACCGGCTTTTATCGACAGATGAATCGAGTTGCGCACTTTCATGTGTGACTCCTTTTCTCAAGTGAACAGCGAGCCGATTGTGGTGAGCACCTCCGCAATCCGCAACTTGATTGCTGGTCGGTATTGCATGCCAATACCCCACGGTTTGATGAGCCGCGACGCATCATCCAAAAAGCGCTATCAACACTTGTTCAGTTTCACGCTACAATCTTGACCAACCGGTCAGTTTTGGAAATCTGGAGAAAGTGCATGGCGGACCATATCGTTCTCACTTCGCATCCCAAGGCACGTCGTGCGGGGGCTTTTTTTGACATCCGCTGGGGTGCGCCTTCTGCGGTCGAGCGCGGCCCGGTAATTGCCAGCCTCACCGATCCCGCGCAGCGCAATGCCATCGGTACGCATGGTGGCGCTTATGCGGTCTATCGCGCGCTGGCCGTGGCCTCGGGTGCGCTGGATCGCGACCATCGCCCCGACCTCACCAACACCGCGCCGGCGGAAGCCGTCGGCCCGCATCCGCAGTGGTCGGACCCCGGCAAGATCGTGTCGATGGACCCGTGGGGCCATATGGTGGCAAGCGCATTCGCCAGCGAAATCGCGGCCGGTGCCGACATCCGCCCGACCATTGCGATCACCAAGGCACATATCAATATGCCGGAGCTGAAGGCCGCCATCGATGCCGGGCGTCTGAAGCCGGACGGCGACATTCTCAGTGAAAACGGCGACGTGAAAGTCACCAAGGCGGCGATCGATCCGGTGTGGTATCTGCCAGGATTGGCAGAGCGCTTCGGTGTGAAGGAAACCGCTCTTCGCCGCGCGCTATTCGAACAGACCGCCGGCATGTTCCCCGAACTCGTCACGCGCTCAGACCTGAAAGTATTCCTGCCGCCGATCGGTGGCATGACGCTGTATTTCTTCGGCGACATGGCGAAGCTCGGCAAACCGGAAACCAAGATTGCCTGCCGCCTGCACGATGAATGCAATGGCTCGGACGTATTCGGCTCCGACATCTGCACCTGCCGCCCTTACCTCGCGCACGGCATCGAAGTCTGCATCGAGATGGCGCAGCAGGGTGGCGTCGGCGTGGTGATCTACAACCGCAAGGAAGGCCGCGCGTTGGGCGAAGTCACCAAGTTCCTGGTCTACAACGCACGCAAGCGTCAGCCGGGCGGTGATCGCGCCGAAACCTATTTCGCCCGCACCGAGTGCGTGGCCGGGGTTCAGGACATGCGCTTCCAGCAATTGATGCCGGACGTATTCCATTGGCTCGGCATCACCCGCATTGATCGCTGGGCGTCGATGAGCGACATGAAGCATGGTGCGCTGGTCGAGCAAGGTATTGAAGTGGTCGAGCGGGTGCCGATTCCGGATGAACTGATTCCGGCCGATGCGAGCGTGGAAATGGATGCGAAAAAAGCCGCCGGCTATTTCTCCAATTACATGCCCGACGCGGAAGAGCTTGCGGTGGCCAAAGGCCGCGGACTGGAAGAATGAACGACATGAACGACCTCGCCGGCTGGCACACGCCGGTGCCGGCATCGCATCCCGCCGCCGCACTGTTGAATGCAAAGGCGGTGCGCACGCATTGCGAGGAAATCTTCGCTCACGTCAGCCGCGGCGAGTCGAAGTATTTTGCCTTTCACGCCGAGCGGCTTGCGCCCACGGCGGCGTACGTGGCGCAGGTGATCCGCGAACGTTATCCGGATTTGAAAGTGCCGTATCACAGCCGCTGGCGCCACTTTGAGGCCGGCGGGGTGGATCGTTGGAACCCGGTATTCAACTCACAAGGTCTCGCTGAGCATCATGATCGTGACGAACGCGCACGGGCTCGTATCGATCTGGTGATTCCCAGCGTGCTGCTCGACGCCGGTGCGGGACCGAAGTGGACGTATCGCGACCCCTTGAGCGGACAGACGCTGTCTCGCTCGGAAGGACTCGGCGTCGCCAGTCTCGCCGTGTTTGCGCGCGGGCTGCTGTCCGACCATCGCACACTGCCGTTGCGCAGCGATGCCGCCGCACTGTCGCGCATTACCGCCAAGCAAATCGGCGAAGTGTTTCAGGTCAGCGAAGCCAATCCGCTGGTGGGGCTTGATGGCCGCACTTCATTGCTACGCCGTCTCGGTGATATCGCCAGCGTGACCCCGGCGGTATTTGGCAGCGAAGGTCGACTCGGCAATCTCTACGACTACCTGAAGCGGCATGCGCAGGACAACAAAATTGAAGCCGGCTTCATTCTGGAAACATTGCTGCGCGCCCTCGGCCCGATGTGGCCCGGTCGCATGATGCTGGACGGCGTGCCGCTGGGTGATTGCTGGCCGCATCCCGCTGCAACCGGCGGCCGCGTGCCGTTCCACAAACTGACGCAATGGCTGACGTATTCACTGCTGGAGCCGCTGGAAGAAGCCGGACTGGAAATTGCCGGGCTCGATGCGCTCACCGGCCTGCCCGAATATCGCAACGGCGGTTTGCTGCTGGATCTGAGCCTGATCGAAGCGCGCAATCCGTCTTTTCACACCCGCATGCTGACCGTGGATGAAGTGGCTGTAGTAGAGTGGCGCGCAATCACCGTTGCATTGCTGGACCGATTGGCCGACGCGGTGCGACAGGAATTGAAAGTGGATGCGGCGTCATTCCCGCTGGCGCGGGTGTTGGAAGGCGGCACCTGGGCGGCTGGAAGAAAGATTGCTGCGGAGAAACGCGAAGGCGGTCCACCGCCGGTACACATCGACAGCGACGGCACCGTGTTCTAGATTCTGCAGCACCTCAGGTTTTCAGCATTCAGCAACTGGCGACAAAACAATAACTGGAGAATCCGATGCAGCATCAGTTCCCCAATCTCACCGTCATCACCCATCCGCTGGTGCAGCACAAGCTCACTTTCCTGCGCCGCGAAGAAACTTCCACCGCCGGTTTCCGCCGGCTGGTGAAGGAAATCAGCCAGATGCTGGCTTACGAGGTGACGCAGGATCTGCCGACGGAGACCATGCGCATCAAGACGCCGATCACCGAATTCGATTCGCCGATCATCAGTGGCAAGAAGCAGTGCATCGTCTCCATCCTGCGCGCCGGCAATGGCATGCTGGACGGCATGCTGGAACTGCTGCCCGCTGCGCGCGTCGGCCACATTGGTCTTTATCGCGACCCGGCAACACTGGAACCGGTGGAGTATTACTTCAAGGTGCCGGAAGACATTTCCGAGCGCATGGTGATCGTGGTTGACCCGATGCTGGCGACCGGCAACTCGGCTGTTGCCGCGTTGAACCGGCTGAAGGAATACGGCGTCACCACACTCAAGCTAGTGTGCCTGCTGGCCTGTCCCGAAGGTGTAAAGAATTTGCTGGAACATCATCCCGACGTGATGATTACCACCGCTGCACTGGATGAAAAATTGAACGACCACGGCTACATCGTGCCGGGACTGGGAGATGCCGGTGACCGCATTTTCGGTACTCGCTGAGACCACCGAAGAAGCCGACGCGGAGCGCGAAGCGCCGCGCCGCAAGGAGCACATCCGCAATGCGGCGGTGGCGGATATCCTCGCCGCAGCCGAAGCGGTATTTGCCCGCGCGGGATTTGCCGGCGCCACCATGGCTGAAATCGCCGATGGCGCGGGCGTGCCCAAGGCCAATCTGCACTACTACTTTCGCACCAAGGCGTCGCTGTATCAGGCGGTGCTGGATAACACGCTGACTCTCTGGCTATCCGAAACAGACGGCATCACCATGGATGCCGATCCGGCGACCGCGCTGGGTGACTACATCCGCGCCAAGATGCGCCTGACCGCGACGCATCCCGATGCATCGCGCGTGTTCGCCAACGAAATGCTGCATGGCGCGCCGCAGATTGGCGACTACCTGCGCAACGAACTGAAGGCGCTGGTCGACGAGAAGTCGAAGGCGATCGAACATTGGGCGAAGCAGGGAAAAATCGATCCCATCGATCCGCGCCATCTGTTCTTCACCATCTGGGCCGCGACTCAGACTTATGCCGACTTCCAACCGCAGGTGTGCGCGGTGCTGGGCAAGAGCAAGATATCGCGCGCGGAACTGGATCGCGCCACCGACCAGCTGGTGACGCTGGTGCTGAAAGGCTGCGGCGTCAAAATCGCGTAAGGCGTTCGTGGCTCGCGCGACTGATCGGGGTGGAGCCGGAATCTACATCCGGCTTTCGCAAAACGGCGTATCGTTAGGCCGTTTGCAGGCATGTTCCCAGGCAAGTCACCCCACCCAAAAGGAGCAACCCATGTTCGCGCGCAGACTGACCACGCTTTGCCTCGTTTCATTCACCGCCCTCACCGGCTCTGCGGCCTTTGCCGGCGCCGACAAGGTGGCCTTCCCGGAAAACTGGGACAAGGGCGTGCTCTATGGCACCGTCGATCGGCACGACATCAAGCAGTACCGCGAACTCTATTCCACCAAGGCAGCCGTTGATGCGGTCAAGGCCGGCAAACCGATTCCCAGCGGAACGGTGCTGACACTGGTGCAATACAAGGCCAAGGTTGATGACAAAGGCAATGTTGTCAAAGGCACCGACGGCAAATTCCAGAAGGGCGACCTGGTCGCGTACACCGTGATGGAAAAACGCGCCGGCTGGGGCACCGAATACAAGGACGATATCCGCAACGGCGAATGGGAATACCAGGTGTTCACCGCCGACAAAAAGCCCAACGAAAAAGCCAATATCAACGGCTGCTTCCAGTGCCATAAGCCGCATGAAAAGCAGGACTTCGTGATTTCGCTGGCCAAGCTTTCCGGTACTGCGCCCGGTGCGAAGCCGGTACCGAAATCCGGCACGGTGGTCGCCGTGGCCGACTTCCTGTTCGGCCCGGAAAAAGCCGAAGCCAAGGTCGGCCAGCCGGTGACATGGGCCAATATGGACGACTCACCGCACCAAGTCACCTTGAGCGGGCCGAATGGCCGCCGCAGCGGCGTGATGCTGAAAGGCCAGACCGAAACCATGACTTTCGATGCGCCGGGCGTGTATTCCTATATCTGCGGTTTGCACCCGAACATGAAGGGCACCGTCGAGGTGAAGTGACTTCCATAAATCCGTTCGTGCTGAGCCTGTCGAAGCACCAATGAGCGGATGTTTTTTGACGAGCGTGGCCCGCTCGTGGTTCGACAAGCTCACCACGAACGGGAATGAGGTGATCAGGCGCGCCCAAACGTAAAACTCCAGCACTGGCGCGGCTTTCCGGTCATTTTTGCCCCGATGACCGCGCCAGTGCTGGAGTTTTCATGTCCACCCGATTTGACAGCGCCCCCGCTTTCGCGTAACTTTTGTCTTGCGCCGATTTGACGATCAGCTTGCGGGCGCGGGGATTTAATCTGGCTCCCCAATAAATTCGGCTAAAGCGGCTATCTGAATTCCAGAAGGCCCGATAGCAAAAGCTGTCGGGCTTTTTCTTTTGTCGTTCCCGCGCAGGCGGGAACCCAGTGGCGTTTGAGGCAAAGTCGCTGGATTCCCGCCTCCGCGGGAACGACGAACTTAGATATCGTCGAATCTTGAATCCACAAACCATGATCGCTTCACCGCAAGTCGCGCACTTCACCGAGCCGCTGCCGCTGGCCAGCGGTGCGACCCTGCGTGAATATGATCTGGCGTACGAGACTTACGGCACGCTCAACGCGGACAAGTCGAACGCGATCCTGATCTGCCATGCGCTGAATGCCTCGCATCACGTTGCCGGCACGTACGCCGACCAGCCCGACAACATTGGCTGGTGGGACAACATGGTTGGTCCCGGCAAACCGGTGGACACCAACCGCTTCTTCGTTATCGGCGTCAACAATCTCGGCTCCTGTTTCGGCTCCACCGGCCCGCTGACGATCAATCCGCACACGGCAAAACCGTGGGGCGCCGATTTCCCGCTGGTGACGGTGGAAGACTGGGTCGATTCGCATGCGCGGCTGATGGACTGGCTCGGCATCGCCAAACTAGCCGCGGTGATGGGTGGCTCGCTCGGCGGCATGCAGGCGATGTGCTGGGCGTATCGCTACCCGCAGCGTGTCGCCAACGCACTGGTCATCGCCGCCGCGCCCAATCTCTCGGCGCAGAACATCGCCTTCAACGAAGTCGCGCGCCAGGCGATCATGGCCGACCCCGCGTTTCACGACGGCACCTTCGCCGAGAAGAATGTGAAGCCGAAAGACGGCCTCACCGTCGCGCGCATGATCGGCCACATCACCTATATTTCCGACGACCAGATGGAAGAGAAATTCGGCCGCGAACTGCGCGACGGATTGCAATATGGTTTCGGTTCCGAATTCCAGATCGAGTCGTACCTGCGTTATCAGGGTGAGAAATTTTCCGAGTACTACGACGCCAACACCTATCTGCGCGTCACCAAGGCGCTGGATTACTTTGATCCAGCACTGGCGCACGGCGGCGATCTGGCCAAGGCGCTGTCACCCGCCACCGCGCGCTTTCTCATCGTCTCCTTCACCACCGACTGGCGTTTCTCGCCGGCGCGTTCGCGCGAGATCGTCAAGGCGCTGCTAAAAGAAAAGAAAAACGTCACCTACGCCGAAGTCGATGCGCCACACGGCCATGACGCATTTCTTCTGGAGAATCCGCAATACCTCGGCGTGGTGCGGGCTTTTTTGGCGAGGGCCGCGATATGACGCACCGAAAATCCCCCGCTCGCCTGCGGCTCACCGCCCCCTTTTTTAAAGGGGGCAGGAGAGAGCGTAGCGACCGACGGGGGATTTTCGGTCTCCGCCAAGAGGCAACACCAAAATCATGATCACCCGCAAAGACTTCGAAGCCATCTCGCAATGGATCAAGCCGAACGCCTCGGTACTGGATCTGGGCTGCGGGGACGGCGCCCTGCTGACCCATCTTCAAGCCACACGCAATACCATCGGCTACGGCATCGAAAACGATGACGCCGGTATCCTGCAATGCGTGGCCAACGGCGTGAACGTCATTCAATCCAACCTCGAATCGGGCCTGAAGGAAATCGACGATGGCGCCTTCGATTACGTCATCCTCTCGCAAACGCTACAGGCAATGAAACGTACCGAAGCCGTGGTCGACGAAATGCTGCGCGTCGGCCGCGAAGCCATCGTCACCTTTCCCAACTTCGGTTACTGGCGGCACCGCTGGCAGATCGTCAACGGCCGCATGCCGGTGTCCGACAATCTTCCGTATCAGTGGTACGACACACCCAATGTGCACATGTGCACCGTGGCGGATTTCGATGTCTTCTGCGAACAGCGCAAACTTCGCGTGCTGAGCCGGCTGGTGATGAACGGTGAGCGTGAGCAGACGCTGATGCCGAATTTGCTGGGGACGCTGGCGTTGTATCGATTGACCAGATGACCTTCCCCGACGTCCCGAAACGGGACTCCCCTTGGTCGCAGGCCGGGTCTAAATTCGTTTTAGTCTAGGGTCGGAACCGCCGAATATTACGAGTCTGCTCTTGGCCCGCGCCGATCGTGTACGTGAATTTGGCAACCTCTCCTGTGCCAGCCTCAAATACGCCATTGAAATTGGTGAAGTCGAGTTTCGCTTTGCCTGCTACGACTGCCGTCGTTGGATTTGGCGGCGGCACATTAGGGCCGGGCATCCGACTCGCTTGATACATATCGGCTTGCAGTGTTGCTAAATCAGTCGCCCAACCCGGTTGAAATGTGTACCAGGTTTGCTTGCCGTCCGCACCATAAGTGAACCAAGCTGCTAGCAGACTATCGTTCGGGCTCCTTGCATCCTGCCAAACAAATAGCCCCCAACCGGGGTCAGTCGGATCCCACCAATGACCGGAGTAATCAAGGCGCACAAATGGTGCAACTTTGGTCGTGCGAGCATCGGAAACGGCGAACGCATAATTGGAAATAAGGGGTTGCGGTGTAACTCCGGGCTCGGCGAAACGATTGACCGTCAAGGTGTAGTTACCTGCGGGCAGCCTGCCCAAATCGATGTACTCCTGCGGTCTAGCAGGGCAGAGCGATAGTTGATTGAAAGTTGGCCGCCCTAGGGAGACGGTAATTGCATTCTGCGCCATGGAAACGCGATAAGAGTTCGATGTATAGACGTAGCCGGGGCAAAAAGTTTGCCCTAGTGACAACGTCAATGTATCCGCTGAAGTAGGACTGGTCGGATACAACACTGTGCCGCTAGTCAAACTCTGCGCAAACGCCGGTACCGCGACGCCAAGTGGGATCAGAAAAGCCAAACTGGCTAAGCAATTACTTAACCGAGTATTCATTGCGAAATTGAAAAACACGTATTGACCTCGGACATAACCTGTATTGAATTGCCGCGACATTACTGCGGCGCCCGCACAAACGTCAACGATATGACATGAGCTTTCCATATGGTTGAAGTAATGACTACCGGCAGTGGCAAGTTTTGCACTTTGGCATACAAGCTGTTGTCACAGGCGCTTGGGTTAGCGCACGTTAGTCACGCGGCATCGTATCCGGCGCAAGGTCGGATGCGCGGTCAAGCGTGGCAATCGAGCGCTTCATCCACACCAACATCCCCAACCCCGGCAACGCCACCAAGAACGTAACAAAGAAAAACGGCGCCCACGCCATGCCAAATTCTTTAGGGTCGGTAAAATATCCGGCCGCGGGCCCGACGTAAACACGGCCAATCGACGCCAACGCGGACAGCAGCGCAAACTGCGTCGCGGTGAAGCGCGCATCGCACAGCGACATCAGCAAGGCGACGAACGCGGTGGTGCCCATGCCGCCGCAAACATTCTCCACTGCTACTGCGGCGACCATCACGCCATAACTCTTTCCGGCCAGCGCGACCCACATGAACATCAGATTCGACAGCGCCTGCAAAATACCGAAGGCGAGCAGCGAGCGATACAGCCCCAAGCGCACCATCAGCGCGCCGCCAATCAATACGCCGACGATGGTGGCGGCAAGGCCCATGCCTTTGTTGACAGCACCGACTTCGGCCGGGCTGAAGCCGGCACCGCGAATCAGGAATGAGGTGGATAACGCCGCGGCAAAGGCATCGCCCAACTTGTAAAGCACGATCAACAACAGCAACCACCACGCGCCGTTGCGGCTGAAAAACTCCTTCAGCGGCGCGATCATGGCTTCGTCCAGTGAACGTGGCGGCTGGACCTGCTTCAAAGGTTCCGGCGCGAACAATGTGGCGCCCACTCCCACCAGCATCAGCGCCGCCATGGCGAGATAGGTGTTCTGCCAGCCGATGCCTTGCGGCAGCATGAGCCCGAAGAATTCGCCGCCCGACGCCAGCACCAGCGCACCGCCGCCGGAAACCAGCATGGCGATGCGATAACCCAGCACTTTCATTGCCGCACTCATGCCGCGCTCTTCCGGCTGGACCGCGTCGGTGCTGTAGGCGTCGAATACGATGTCCTGCGAGGCGGAGAAAAAGGCGACGGCCAGCGCCAGCAATGCCATGGTGGTCAGCGCGTTTTTTGCATCGGTGAACGCCATGCCCGCAATCGCAGCAATCAGCGCCAACTGGGTCAACAGCATCCAGCCGCGACGGCGACCGAGCAGCGGCGGCACGTAACGATCCATGAACGGCGCCCAGAGGAATTTCCAGGTGTAAGGCAGGCCGATCAGCGTGAAGATGCCGATGGTCTTGAGATCCACTCCCTCGACCGTCATCCATGCCTGCAGAGTACTGCTGGTCAGCGCCAGTGGCAGGCCGCTGGCAAAACCCAGCAGCATGATGACGCCGATGCGGCGATTGGTCAGTGCGGCGAAATATTCGCGTGCAGTCACGCGGCGATTTCTTCCAGCTTCTGCTGCACTTCGAACCATTGCCACTCGATGGCGCTGATCGCCTCGGTGACTTCGCCTTGCCGCTTGAGGAAGTCCAGCATCAGCGCCTTGTTTTCCTCGGCATAGGCATCTTCGCGCGCGAGCCAGGTTTCGATGTCGGTCTTCTCGCGATTCAGCGCCGTCATTTCCTTTTCCAGCTTCTTCAGCTTGTCTTCCAGCGGCTTCTTTGCAGCGTAGCTCTTCTGCCGCGCCTCGGCTTCGGCACGCTTCTGCGCCTTGCGATCGCCGCTTTCAACCTCTAGCACTGGTGCGGCTTCCAGAGCATTTTTGGCCTGCGAGGCGCTCCCCTGCTGGACCCTTCGACTATGCTCAGGACTGGCTTTCCCCTTTTGATGATCGGCTGCATAGGCCTTGGCCCATTGCTTGTAATCGTCCAGATCGCCATCGAATTCGGCGACGTTGCCGTCGGCCACCAGCCAGAGCTGATCGGTGGTCGCCTTGAGCAGGTGGCGGTCGTGCGCCACTACGACCAGCGTGCCGTCGAATTCCTGCAGCGCTTCGGCCACTGCTTCACGCATCTCGATATCGAGGTGGTTGGTTGGCTCGTCGAGCAGCAACAGGTTGGGTTTTTGCCAGACGATCAGCGCCAGTGCCAGGCGCGCTTTCTCGCCGCCGGAAAACGGCGCAATCGATTCAGTGACGCGGCCACCGCGGAAATCGAAGCCGCCGAGAAAATCGCGGAAATCCTGCTCGCGCGTGTTCGGATCGAGCTGCTTCATGTGCCACAGCACCGATTCGTTCGAACGCAACTGCTCGACCTGATGCTGGGCGAAATAGCCAATCTTCAGCCCTTGACCTTCATAGCGCCCACCGCGCTTCAATGCGAGCGATCCGGCCAGCGATTTCACCAGCGTCGATTTACCGGCGCCGTTGGGGCCGAGCAAGCCGATCTTGTCACCGTAGAACAAGCGCCATTCGACGTTGTGCAGGATGTCGCGATTCTCGTATCCCAACAACGCTTCCTTCAGATGCAGGAGCTGGCGCGGCTTGGCTTCCGGTTCGCGAAAAGCAAATTCGAACGGCGAATCGACGTGCGCCGCCGCGATCAGCTCCATCCGCTCTAGCGTCTTGACGCGGCTCTGCGCCTGCTTGGCCTTGGTCGCCTTGGCCTTGAAGCGATTGATAAACGATTGCAGATGCGCAACCTGACGCTGCTGCTTCTGATATGCCGCCTGCTGCACGGACAACTGCATCGCGCGGGTTTTTTCGAACGCCGAATAGTTGCCGGTGTATTCGTTCAGCTTCAGGTTTTCGACGTGAACCACCTTGTTGACCACCGCATCGAGAAAGTCGCGGTCATGCGTGATCAACAGCAGCGTACCCTGATACGCCGCCAGCCAGTCTTCCAGCCACATGACTGCATCGAGATCGAGGTGATTGGTCGGCTCGTCAAGCAATAACAAATCCGAGCGGCACATCAGCGCCTGCGCCAGGTTCAAGCGCATGCGCCAGCCGCCGGAAAATTCCGCTACCGGGCGCGATTGCTGTTCTTCGTTGAAACCGAGGCCGGACAAGAGCGCCGCGGCACGCGACCGCGACGCGTAACCGCCGATGTGGTCGTAATGCGCGTGTAGGTTTGCCAAATGCGCGGCGAATTTTTCGTCGCTTTCGTGTTCGTGCTCGGCGGTTTCCAGCGCAGCCTCGATGCCGCGCAATTCGGTATCGCCATCCAGCGCGTAATCGAGTCCGCTGCGCGTACTTTGCGGCGTTTCCTGCGCAACATGCGCGATCACCCACTTGGCCGGGATTTCCACGTCGCCCGCGTCCTGATGCAATTGCTTGCGCAACAGCGCGAACAGGCTCGATTTGCCACAGCCGTTGGGACCGATCAGGCCGACCTTGTGGCCGGGGAACAAGGTGAGATTGGCGCCTTCAAGCAAACGCTTGGGGCCGCGGGCGAGGGTGAGGTTGGTAATGCGGATCAAGTGTTACCCAATCAAATTTGTGTTTCTACTTTTGCCGACCAACATCCCGCATAGGCATGATGCCAGCACCAACGGAATCGTTGCATAAGCACAAGCTGCGTAAATCCACCCGGCTTCGCGAAAGATATCTGGGCCGACGAATGGATCGGCAAGTTCGGTTAGCACTGGCAACAGTGCCGCTGTAGTCAATATCAAACTTGCTGGAAGTCCCCACTTCGTCCGCCGGCTCATGAAAAAGCCGCCAATTGAAAGAAAGATAGCGACGCCGACGATATAAAAAAGCGGTAACTCCTTGTCCATTACTTCTGCCGAAGCGCTGAAAGGCACAACTGCCAGCAGCAACCCAAATGCCGTACGCAATAAGTAGTGCGACTTCACTCTCTAGAGTTGGTACGCGTAATCGATGGACAACGGCGCGTGATCGGAAAACCGCTCGTCCTTGTAGATGCGCGCGTATTCAGCCGTCGCCGCAATGCCGGGCGTGCAGATGTGGTAATCGATGCGCCAGCCAACATTCTTGTTCCAGGCATCGCCGCGATTCGACCACCAGGTGTACTGATCCGGCAGTGGAATCAGGCGGCGAAACACATCGACATAGCCGACGACATCGAAAAGCTTGGTCAACCACTCGCGCTCCTCGGGCAGGAAGCCGGAGTTTTTCTTGTTGCCGCGCCAGTTTTTCAGGTCGATCTCCTTATGCGCGATATTCCAGTCACCGACGATGATGACTTCGCGGCCGCTTTTCTTCAGCTTTTCCAGATACGGCATGAACGCTTCCAGAAAGCGGAATTTCTTCGCCTGCGCTTCCTCGGATGCGGAACCCGATGGCAGATAGAGCGAGATCACCGACAGATTGCCAAAATTGGCCTGTAGATACCGCCCCTCGGCATCAATCCACTTTATACCGGTACCAATCTGGCTGCTGTCCGGGTCCTTTGTGCTGTTCATCGCCACGCCGGCATAGCACTTCGTCTCCGCCGGGTTATAGAAGGCGTGCCAGTTTTTCCACGGCTTGGCCTCTTCCGGGATGTCCGATTCCAGCGCCTTGATTTCCTGCAGGCAAATCAGGTCCGGCTTTTGCCGCTTGAGCCAGGTAAACATGCCCTTGGTGGTGGCGGAGCGAATGCCGTTGCAGTTGACGGTGATGATGCGCATTTCGATCAGTTTTCGGTCGGAAAAACCGGATTATGCGGGGGATTTTGCGGAAATTGGCGCTAACATCCTGCCTCATGACTGCAACCAATTCCGCTCCCATCGATTTCCGCCAGCAATTCGTCGAATTCGCTATTGGCCAAAACGCGCTTTGCTTCGGTGAGTTCAAGACCAAGGCTGGCCGCCTGTCGCCCTATTTTTTTAATTCCGGCCTGTTCAGCGACGGCGCGTCGCTGGCCGGGCTATCCCGGTTCTACGCCCAAGCGGCGCTGGCCTCCGGCCTCAAGATCGACACCATTTTCGGCCCGGCCTACAAGGGCATCACCCTCGCGGCCGGGATGGCGATGGCGCTTGCCGAAATGGGTCACAACCTGCCGTTCTGTTACAACCGGAAAGAAGCCAAAGACCATGGTGAAGGCGGCCTCATTGTCGGCGCCCCGCTGAAGGGCAATGTCCTCATTGTGGACGACGTGATTACCGACGGGGCGTCGAAACGCGAATCGGTGGAAATGATCCGTGCCGCCGGGGCGACGCCAGTTGGCGTGCTGATTGCTTTGGACCGGCAGGAACGGGGCGCCAAGGACGGCAGCACGCTGTCGGCGGCGCAGGAATTCAACCAAATGTACGGGGTCCCCGTTATAGCTGTAGCCACGCTGGGCGACATCCTCGCTTTTCTGGCACGGCAACCCGGCGAAACCGATAAACTAGTCAAAATCCAGGCGTATCGCGCGCAGTACGGCGCGGCGCTGCAACCAAAATAGTTCCATGCGCATGAAAACCAGAATCCTCAGCTCACTAGCCGTATCCCTGCTCGCCACGCTGGCGGCAACTTCCGCTCACGCCACCTACAAATGCGTGGACGAGAAGGGTATCACCCACTATGGCGACACCATGCCGCCGCAGTGCGCGAAAAAAGAAATCACTGAAATGAGCAAGCAGGGCAGCGTCGTGAAGAAATACGAGGCGCCACTGACCCCCGAGCAACTGAAGGCGCAGGCGGAAGAACGTGAGCGTCGCCGTGAGACTGATAAGAAAGTTGCCGATCAGAAGCTTCGCGATCAGGCGCTGATTGCCACCTACGGATCCGAGCGCGAGTTCGACGTTGCCCGCGACAAGGATCTCGCCGGCATGGACGCCCGCAAGAAAACCCTGCAATCGCGCAATGGCGAAGTCGATAAGACACTGGCCAAGTATCAGAACGAGATGGACTTTTACGTTGCCGGCAAGGCCAAGGCCAAAGCCAAGGATGGCGAGAAAGCGCCCAAGGGCAAGGACACTCCACCCGTCAAGGAAGCCAAGGAAATCCCGCCGCAATTGCAACAGGACTACAACCGCGCCAAGAACGACCGCGAAAGCCTGGACAAGGAGCTGGCCAAGGTCGATGCCGACCGCGCGATTGTGATTGCAAAATATGACGGCGAGAAAATGCGCTGGAAAAAACTCAAGGGCGGCATGCCGGCCGGCACCCTGCTCGACGAGAAGGGCGAAGTCATCGCCAAAGCCGAGATCGACAGCCAGATCGTCGGTATGTCTACGCTGATTCCCGGTCGGCCGCGTGGCGTTGCCACCTGCGACGGCAAAGTTTATGAGTGCTCACTGGGCATTTCCTACGCGTGCCGTGCGCCGAATATCGGTGGACCGGGCGTCAACGTGAAAATCGTCGCCTGTCTGGAGCGTCGATAAGATAACCGCCCTCTTTCCCGCAAAACGCGCCCTGCGGGGCGCGTTTTTCTTTGTGCCGCACCAACGACCCTATCGCCATGTACACACCCGCACACTTTGCCGAAGCAGATACCGAACGCATTGCACAGCTGATTGCCGACTACGGCTTCGCCACGCTGCTGTCAGTCACGCCGGACGGCCTGCAAATTACGCACGCGCCGGTACAGCTCGACCGTTCTCGCGCAAACGATGGGTCGCTGGGCACATTGGTCGGCCACATTGCACGCGCCAATCCGCATGCGGCACACCTGGTCGGCGGCGCTGCGGTCATCGCCATCATCCACGGCCCACACGGCTATATCTCGCCGACCTGGTATGCGACCGAGAACCCCAAGGTGCCGAATGTGCCGACCTGGAACTACGCCAACGTACATTTGCACGGCAAGGTGCGGCTCATCGACGATGAAGCGCGCAAATGGAAAATCGTCGCCGATCTTGCTGCCCAATACGAAGAACCCGTCATTGGCTGGAACGCCGGCGAGCTGGCGAATCACGCGTCCAAGCTCAACGCCATTATCGGTTTCGAAGTCGATATCGAACGTGTCGAAGCGAAATCAAAGCTGTCGCAGAATCGTCCCGTAGCCGATCAGGAAAGCGTGATCGAACAACTGGCCGCAGGATCACACCCGGATGGTCATGCGATGGCGAAACTGATGCGCGAGAACCTCGCGCGACGTAAGGTTGACTAAGCCGGCTAGCTTGCCAGCTTGCGCTTGAGTATCTCGGTGACCTGCGCGGGGTTGGCGGTTTTGTTGCTGGCTTTCATTACCTGACCGAACAAGGCGTTCAAGGCTTTTTCCTTGCCGGCTTTGTATTCCTCGACCGACTTCGGGTTGGCGGCGATGACGTCGTCGATCATTTTTTCGATGGCGCCGGCGTTGGAGACTTGCTTCAGCCCCTTGCTCTCGATGTAGCGAATCCATGCCTGCCTCAGCTCATGCTTTTCAATTATTTTAGTCAGCGCTTGAATGTCGGCTTCAGTTTTGTCACAGAGCGCCTGAAACTGCTCACGCGCAACAGTTTTGGAAATTTCCTGCGCAGCCTCGGACGCGATAATTGTTCCGACGACGCTCTCAGATGGGACTTCGGGGTCATCGATTTCCAACTGCTCACGATTCAGGAAAGCAGATATCTCCCCAAGCATCCATCTGGCGGAGCGTTTAGCACTACCCGAATATTCACGCAGATTTTCGTAGTACCTCACAAAGGCCTGAGACTGCGTAATCAGCCGCGCCTCAACTATCGTGATGCCGTCTTCGGCTACCAATCGCGCTGCAGCAGTTTCAGGCAACTCCGGCATCGCGGCACAAACCTCTTCCACCCAATCCCGCGAAATCTCCACCGGCAGCAAATCCGGATCCGGAAAATAGCGATAGTCCATCGCATCCTCCTTCGAACGCATAGAGCGCGTTTCATCGCGTTCCGCGTCGTAAAGACGCGTTTCCTGCACCACTTTGCCGCCGTCTTCAATCAATTCAATCTGACGCCGAATTTCGTAGTTGATGGCTTTTTCGAGGAAGCGGAATGAGTTGACGTTCTTGATTTCGGCACGCGTACCAAGCTTCTCGTCGCCGAACTTGCGCACGGAAACGTTGGCGTCGCAGCGGAACGAGCCTTCCTGCATATTGCCGTCGCAGATGCCGATCCAGGTGACGATGCCGTGAAGTGCCTTTGCGTATGCGACGGCCTCCTCGGCCGAACGCATGTCGGGCTCGGAAACAATTTCCAGCAGGGGAACGCCCGCACGGTTTAGATCAATGCCGCTTTGGCCATGCGCCGGTTCCTCGGCATAGCCATCTTCAACATAGCCTTCGGCGACATACCCGTGCACGGATTTGCCTGCATCTTCTTCCAGATGCGCTCGCGTGAGGCGAATGACTTTTTCCACGCCGTCAACATTGATGGTGACGCTACCGCCCGTCACCACCGGCAATTCAAACTGGCTGATCTGATAACCTTTGGGCAGATCGGGATAAAAATAATTCTTGCGGGCGAACACGGAGCGCGGGGCGATATGCCGATCATCGCCACCATTCACGGCGAGGCCGAACTTGATCGCGCACTCCACAGCAGCTTTATTCAGTACCGGCAATGTGCCGGGCAATGCGAGATCAATCGCGCTGGCCTGCGTGTTCGGTTCTGCGCCAAACGCGATGGACGAGCCGGAAAAAATCTTCGACGCCGTCGACAGCTGCGTGTGCGTCTCAAGGCCGATCACGACTTCCCAACCGGTTGGAATGCCCTTCTTTGCGCTCATCGGAAAGCCTCCGGCGTCCGCGCATGCCAATCGGTAACCTGTTGGTACTGATGCGCGGCCGCCAGCATGCGACCTTCGTCGAAATAGTTGCCGATGATCTGCAGGCCCACCGGCATTTTGTCCGCGCCGAAACCACAGGGCACCGACATGCCGGGCAAACCGGCCAGGCTGACGCCCAGCGTAAAAATGTCTTCCAGATACATCGCGACCGGATCGTTGTTCTTCTCGCCAATCTTCCACGCCGTGGTCGGCGCGACCGGCCCCATGATGAAATCGCAGGATTTGAACGCTTCCTGAAAATCCTGCGCGATCAATCGCCGCACACGCTGGGCCTGCAGGTAATACGCATCGTAATAGCCATGCGACAGCACCCATGCGCCCGTGAGGATGCGCCGCTTGGGTTCGGCGCCAAAGCCTTCAGCGCGCGAGCGTTCGATCATGTCCTTGAGGTCGCGGTATTCCTTGGCGCGATGACCGTAGCGCACGCCATCGAAGCGCGACAGATTGCTGGACGCTTCGGCGGGGGCAATAACGTAGTAGGCCGGGATTGACAGCCGGGTACGCGGCAGCGAAATTTCTACGCGCGTCGCACCCAGTTTTTCGAACTCGCCAATCGCCGCCTCGACCGCAGCACGTACGTCAGCGGACAACCCTTCACCGAAAAATTCCTGTGGAACACCGATACGCACCCCTTGCAAAGGCGCGCCAGTGCTGGCGTTTGAGGCATATGCCTCGGAGAACCGCGCCAGTATTGGCGTTGCAGCCTGCTTATTGTTGAGGCTGGTCGAATCGCGCTCGTCGAAACCAGCCATGGCATCCAGCAGCAGTGCGCAGTCTTCCGCGCCGCGCGCCATCGGCCCGCCTTGATCGAGCGAAGAGGCAAAAGCAATCATGCCGTAGCGCGAAACGCGGCCATAGGTCGGCTTGATGGCGCTGATGCCGCACATAGCGGCCGGTTGCCGTAGCGAACCACCGGTATCGGTGCCAGTCGCCGCAGGCGTCAAGCCAGCTGCAACAGCCGCCGCCGAGCCGCCCGACGAACCGCCGGGAATGCGCGATGTGTCCCACGGATTCTTCACCGCACCGAATGCCGAGTTCTCGTTCGACGAACCCATGGCGAATTCATCGCAGTTGAGCTTGCCCAAGCACACCATGCCCGCACCGTGGTTAAGTTTTTCCACCACCGTGGCGTCGAATGGCGAGACGTAGTCCGCCAGCATCTTTGAGCCCGCGGTAGAGCGCCAGCTGCGGGTGACGAAAATGTCCTTGTGCGCCATCGGAATGCCGGTCAGCGCACCGGCTTCGCCCTTGGCGATGCGTGCGTCGGCGGCACGCGCCTGACTCAGCGTGAGGCCCCGGTCGATGTGCAGGAAGGCATTCAGCGACAACGCATCTTCGGCACGGGCGAGAAAGTGCTCAGCCA
The DNA here is from genome assembly GCA_016790625.1 of Betaproteobacteria bacterium. Lineage (GTDB taxonomy): Bacteria > Pseudomonadota > Gammaproteobacteria > Burkholderiales > Usitatibacteraceae > UKL13-2. Next base: position 21,059 of record JAEUNB010000362.1, read on the forward strand.
GCTCTACCGACGACACCTGCTTGCTGTCGAGCGCGGCGCGCAGCGACTTGAGCGATGCATACGAAAGGTTCAGGCTCACTCGAGCACCTTCGGCACCAGGAACAGGCCATTCTCGCTGGCTGGCGCGTTGGCCATGTTGGCCTCGCGTTGATCGAGCTCGGTGATTTTGTCGTCGCGCAGACGCTGCGGCAGGTGCTGCACCACGTCCAGCGGGTGGGCCAATGGCTCCAGTCCCTTGGTGTCTACTGCCTGCAGTTCGTCGATCAGGCCGAAAATGCCGTTCAACTGCGATTGCAGTGGTGCCAGCTCCGCGTCGGAGACAGCAATTCTCGCCAAGCGCGCGATGCGCTTCAGATCGTCGGGATGAAGTTCCATGGAGGCCGGGATTCGTTGGCGGCGGCTGGACGGAATGACCGGCCGGCGAAAGCCGCGAGGAAGTTGCTAACTGCCCTGCAAAAGTCATGCAAAACGCCGGTTTTCACCATGTTTTTGCGAGTGACTTGCGATATTATAGGCCATTTGCCGGGAATGACCCCCTTTGCTAGGGGAAAACCGGATAAAACAGACCCAAATTTCGGGCAGCCGTCACCGTCAAATCCGGCGCGCGGGACGTGTTGCAGCAGGACCGCAAAAAGCATTCAGAAAGGCACCATGTTTTCGCTCTTCCCCAAGTATTTCTCCACCGATCTCGCGATCGACCTCGGCACCGCAAACACCCTCATTTATCTCCGTGGCAAAGGCATTGTTCTCGACGAACCCTCAGTGGTCGCGATTCGTCAGGATGCCGGCCCCAATTCGAAGAAAACGATCCAGGCTGTTGGTGTCGCCGCCAAGATGATGCTGGGCCGCACGCCAGGCAATATCACCGCCATCCGGCCGATGAAAGACGGCGTGATCGCCGACTTTCATACCACCGAGCACATGCTCAAGTTTTTTATCAAGAAGGTGCATGACGCGCAGTGGTATCGCCCGAGCCCGCGTATCGTCATCTGCGTGCCGTGTGGTTCCACGCAGGTTGAGCGCCGCGCGATCAAGGAGTCCGCCGTGGCGGCTGGTGCCTCGCAGGTGTTCCTGATCGAAGAGCCGATGGCTGCTGCCATTGGCGCCGGCCTGCCGATTGCCGAGCCGACCGGCTCGATGGTAGTCGATATCGGTGGCGGCACCACGGAAGTCGGCGTGATCTCGCTGGGCGGCACGGTGTACGCCGGCTCGGTGCGCATCGGCGGCGACAAGTTCGACGAGGCCATCATCAACTACATCCGCCGCAACTACGGCATGCTGATCGGTGAATCGACGGCTGAAGCCATCAAGAAGCAGATCGGTTCCGCCTTCCCCGGCTCCGAAGTGCGCGAGATGGAAGTGAAAGGCCGCAACCTGGCCGAAGGCATCCCGCGTTCGTTCACCATTTCATCGAACGAAATTCTGGAAGCGTTGACCGAGCCACTCAACTCCATCGTCTCCGCCGTGAAATCCGCGCTGGAACAAACGCCGCCTGAACTCGGTGCCGACATCGCCGAAAAAGGCATGGTGCTGACCGGCGGCGGCGCGCTGCTGCGCGACCTCGACCGCCTGCTGGTGGAAGAAACCGGCCTGCCGGTGATCGTTGCCGAAGACCCGCTCACCTGC
>JAEUNB010000371.1 GCA_016790625.1 Betaproteobacteria bacterium
GAGCAAGCGATAGTCGGGCGAAGGGACTAGCCGTCCTCGTCGGCGGCGGTGACGTACCAATGCTGCGCCTGCAGGCGATCCGCCCAGTTGTCCGATGCAATCACATAGAACGGACGCTGCTCGCGGGCCAACAGGCCCTGCGCCTGCAACTCCGCCTGCATGGCGTCGGAGCCGAGGAACTCGGTGGAAAGCGTGGTTCCCCCCTTGCTGAACGCCTCGTGCGCCAGATCCAGCCACAGCCGGGTCCACGCGCCGCGCGCATTCGGGTCAACCAGGAAATCATGCACGTGCAGACCCTGTTGCTGGACCTCGCACACGGCATAAGCCACCAGTTGGCCGACTGCCGTGCACACCGTCAGGAACGCGTACTTGCCCAGCGGGCAATCCGCAAAGCGCCAGTTGAGGAATTTGCTGTCGCGTACGCCGACCAGCGTGCCGGGCATCACGGCGCGTTGCCAGAGGTCATCGAAGCGCGCATCGGCCTTGTCCTGCCACTGGCTGCGAAAGCCGCCGGTCCATAGGCGCCGAAGCGATACGGCGGCAGCACGAACGCGGTCGATCAGCGGCCCCGCCAGTTTCGCCGTCCAAGCCGGGATGTGCCGGGCCAGATATTCGGCGGAGCGCAGCACCCGCACCCGGCGCACCATCTGGCCGACCAGCTTGTATCCGACGCGGCGCAGAACCGCCTCCGATTGTTTGTTCGGCAGACCGTACAGCAGCTCGCGCTTCTCCATGCCGAGACGATTGATTTCGCGCTGCAGGAAGATCGCCGGAAACAAGGTGCGGTGCTTGGGTGAGACCACGAAATCGACGATCTCGCCCACGGCAACCGATTCACTGCCGTAGCGCATGGGCCGGGCACTGACACCAGCCACGCCTACTGCCTCTGCATGGTCGGCATGCCGCAGGAAATGCACCTCGGGCACGCCATCGGCATGGCGCAGGTAGTACCAGTCGAACTTGGCCTCGGGTTGACCGCCGTGGGTCAGTCCTTCGTTCCAGCAGTCGAGTATGGCTTGCCGATCGCGCTCAGGATCGGCCGCCATCATCGAATAGGTTTGCTTGTCGCCGGCATTGGGTTGCGATGAGCCGCCATCGCTGCCTGTGGTGGGTGAGTGCATTGCAATCTTGTATGAATACCGCCCGCACCGTCCTGGGCAACTGGCGGCGGCCAGCCGGCATGATGGCGGATGTTTATGGATCAAGTATATCCTGCCCCTGCAGCATAAGCGGCCACGCCTGACCACAAGTGACGAATTGTAAACACGGGGCCCTTGGCTATTGGCGGACCATCGGTGTTCCTGCACGCCGTCATGCACCGATGTGAGAATCAGCACACAGCGGCTGCCGCAAACGGCATACAATCGGCAAAAAAGCCGGGGGTGCGTTGCTGCGTTTCGCTGCGCAAAAAGACCGGCCGCCACTCTTCAACCAACGCACACGCAAATGAGCAGCAGACCTCCGACCCGCCCCCCGGTGCGCAACAAAACCAGTGTGTTTGGCACCCCATGGCCGCTGGATCCGCCATTGCTGCGCATTCGCCTGCGTTACGTCACCGCGCGCTTCCTGCAGATGCCCGAACCGCGCATGTCGCTGCGCAACACGGCCGAGATTCTTTCCTGGGCGCAGCAGATGGTGGACGATGGCATGCCTCGCGCCGCCACTGAGTTGCTGCGGCTGGCGATCGAGGAAGATCCCGAACAGCGGCCACTGTGGCTGCTGCTGGTCGAGCGCACTTTCCGCGACGAGGATGTAAGCGGTTTCGCCGATCTGGTGCAGGCATTCAAGACGCAGTTTCCCGCCGACCCGGCCTTCGCCGATCTTGAGTGGATGGAAAAAACACTGACCCAGACCATTTCCCAGCCGCGCGGCGACGACGGCTCAAGTTCAGGCGCATGGCGCCTGCCTGCATTTGCCGTTCGCGACGAGACCGCCCAGCGCGCGATGCACGCGGCGCTGTTGCAGGTTACTGCCTTGCGCCAGGCATGAATACGCCCATTCGCCCATCGACTGGCATCGTCACCCGCGACGAAATCACCGGCAAGCACCGCACGCTGGAGCGAAACCTTACCGGCTACAAGCCCGCCGACGCGGTCAATTCGCTGGTGCAGGCGGTGCGTTATTTCGAGGATCAATCGCGCCCGGATCGCGAGCAGTTGTTCAAATCCAACCAGATCAAGACGCGCGAAGAACAGGCCACCTGCGTCTGGATTGCAGAACGCTACGCCCACTTGTTGCGGCTGGCGCGCGACACCGTAATGCGCAACTTTGCCGATGCGGTGGCGGAGAAGGACGCACGTGCCCCGGCCTGTGCGCTGGCCATCCTGCTATCCGGACACGCAACCAAATGGAGCAAATTCGCCGGCACCCGGCCCGATACGGCCACGCGCGAATGGCTGCACCAGATTTTTCGTACCGCTTTGTCGTTTGGCGTCGATGCCACCGTCCTTGGCGTGCGCATTGAGGACCGCTCGTTCGATGCCACGGTGGAAACGTTGTATGTGCGGGCGTTGCTGCTGGAACGTTTTTCGGCCGGCAATCTTTCACCGCGACGGCTGGAAATCCTCGACAACTGGCTGGTGATGTGGATGGGCGCACTATGGCTGACACGGGAACCGGGCATCCGCGAACCAACGCTGGGCATCAACACCGCATCGCCGCAACGGGGGCTGACGCCGCACCTGCCGGGTGATGGCGCGCAATTGTTCCTCAGCCTGCGCCCGCTGCAGCGCCAGCTCGACCGTACCATCCGCGAATTCCACCATGGCGCCATCTTCCCGGGATGGGGCATCGGCATCACCATGCCGATGGAAGAGCACGTCGGCGTGATCGATTTCCTCGAACGCGAATTCACGCTGATCGAAAACGCCAACGCCCAGCGCAACCAGCGCAGCAAACGGCTGACGATCGCGGCCAACTCGATCGTCGGTGTGTTTTTCGGTTTCGATGAAATCTGCAAGATGGCTTTCTCGCCAGATCGCTTGCATAGCATTGCCGGCGGCGGCGCGGAGATCGGCATCCGCAACGCAATACATCTGATCGATGTCAGCGAAGGCGGCATCGGTCTGGAAATGGTCGACGAAGACGCCCGGCGCGTGAACGTCAATGACCTCGTTGCCATCCGGTTGGAAAAGGGCCG
>JAEUNB010000374.1 GCA_016790625.1 Betaproteobacteria bacterium
CAGAACGAGCGCAGACACCATACGGTCTCAAGGTCCCTGGCAAGATCATCCCGCCGTCCAGCGGCAATCGACATAGGGATGAATGCCTGGAAGCGCTGGCGCTGTTTGGACTGGACCAAAATGGTTAATCCGGGCGCATTGACGCTTGCCAATATCACCTGGCTGATGGCTGCAATGGGGTTCGTCATTGCACCTCATGTGGCCCGACTGCCCATCTGGATCAGCGCAGTCTGTGTGGCAGCCGGTGCCTGGCGCTGGTGGGCTGCCCGGCGTGCCCTGCGCGCACCACCATGGTGGCTGATGGCATTGATTGCAATTGCGGTTGCTGCGGGCGCACGGCTCGAGTATGGGCGCCTGTTGGGACGCGAGGTTGGTGTTGCGCTGCTGATCGTGATGCTATGCCTCAAGGTCCTTGAGATGCGAACAAAACGCGACGCGATGATTGCCATATTCCTTGGTTTCTTCCTGGCACTCACCAACTTCCTTTATTCGCAGACCCTGTTGATGGGCGCGTACATGCTTGTTTGCGTGTGGATTTTTGTCGCCACGTTGATTGGCTTCAACCGGATTGGCGGTGAGGTGCCGCTGCGCCAGCGCACGATCCCTGCGTTGTGGCTGGTATTGCAGTCGATTCCATTGATGCTGGTGCTGTTTTTCCTGTTTCCACGCCTTTCGCAGCCTCTGTGGCGGATGCCCGGCGAAACGCAAGCCAGCACCGGGCTGTCGGATGAAATGACGCCGGGCGATATCGGCAAGCTTTCCCAATCCGAGGCTGTTGCCTTTCGCGTTGACTTCGAGTCGGCGGTACCGCAAACCGAAGATCTGTATTGGCGGGGCCCTGTTCTCGGCCAACAGTTCGGCCGTTCGTGGCGCATGTACCCCACCCCCATCACGCCCAAGCTGGAGTACGAAGCCCTCTCTCCCGCCATCAACTACCGGGTCACACTTCAACCCAACAACAAGTCGTGGCTGTTTGCGCTGGACATGCCCGCCGCGGCACCTCCCGGCAGCTTCTTCCTCACCGACTACCAGTTGCGTTCCGGTACGCCCGTCAGCAGCCTCAGGGCATATGACATGTCGTCGCACTTACGTTACCGCACAGGTACGCAGCTTGACGCCGTGGACCGAACCGCTTATCTGCAATACAACCGCACACTGAACCCAAGAGCTATTGCTTACGCCAAGAAGCTGCGAGAGGAAAACCCGGATCCCAAGGCTCTGATCGAAAAGCTGATGGCGCGCTACAACAGCGAGTTCGAGTACACGCTGGAGCCCTCGGTCTTGGGTACACACAATGTCGACGAATTTCTGTTCGACAGCAAGAAGGGATTTTGCGAGCACTATGCCGGCAGCTTCGTACTGGTGCTTCGCGCTGCCGGCATTCCGGCGCGTGTGGTGACGGGCTACCAAGGGGGCGAGGTCAATCCGATCACCCGGCAGCTGGTAGTGCGGCAATCGGAGGCGCACGCTTGGTCGGAAGTCTGGCTCGATGATCTCGGCTGGATACGCGCTGACCCAACCTATGCGGTTTCTCCACTGCGAATCAATCGTGGTATGAGCGACGCCCTGGGACCGCAAGGCGCATTCAATATCATAATCAACGCCGACAAACTGGGCATTCTGCGACAGCTGGCATTCTCATGGGACGCCCTCAACAGCCAATGGAACCGCTGGGTGATCGGCTTCAACGAGGATCGCCAGCGCAGCATGCTGGAAGCGTTCGGCATTTTCGACCTCAACTGGCGCGATCTTGCGATAGGCTTGATCGGCGGCGTATTCGGTGTGGGCGGCATTGTCGGCCTGTTCCTGTTGCTGCGCATTTACCGCCATCGCACTGAGCCGGTGACCGCTGCGTACCAGCGTTTTTGCCGCAAATTATCCAAGGCAGGTCTCGATCGCCTTCGCCATGAAGGCCCAATGGACTTCCTCGCCCGCATCGAACGCGAACGTCCGGCGCTTGCCGAGCAGGCGAAGCCGGTCATCCAGGCTTACGTCGCGCTGCGGTACGCGCCGAAAGCCACAGTCAGCGTCGCCGATTTCGTGCAGCTGGTACGCCGATTTCGTATTGCCGCCTGAGTAGTCCAGCGCAAAAATTCAACATGGCACCGGCTGGAAACAAAGCACTGGTGCGGTTTTCCGGGGCATTGCCTTGGAGAGCCGCATGGATACTGGCTTTCTGGCCTGCCTTCAAACTCGGCGGCTGATACGCTCCAGATCAGCTACGTTACGCAGCCGCAGCCGCCCATAGCGCGCACTCAGAATGCCCTGCCGCTCGAATGCTTTCAGTTCGCGGTTTACGCGCTGCCGCGACGCACCCAGCAGACGCGCCAGTTCCTCCTGCGGCAGATGCAACGCAATCTCGGTGCAATCGCCGTCCACGCGGCCATAACTTTTCGCCAGACTCAGCAGTTGTTTGGCCAGCCTCGCGTCGAGTGGCAGCAAGTTGAGATCTTCGATGGCGGCAAACATCATGCGGATGCGCTTGGCCTGCATCTCCAGCATGGCGCGAGCGAATGGCGGATATTCCTCCATCAACGCGGTGAATCGCGCCGGCGGCAGGCGCAGCACCGTCGTCGCCCCTTGCGCATGCCCGTCATGCGAGCGCGGCAGGCCGTCAATCAGCGACAGCTCGCCCAACCAGTTGCCGGGCTCGACGTAGGCCAACACCAGCTCATCACCGGCCGACGAAAGATTGCCGACTTTGATCGCGCCTGAGAGCAGCCCATACCAGCCATCGGCCGCCTCACCGCGCGCGTAGAGCCGGTCGCCATCCGCGAGTTCAAGTCGTGTCGACTCGTCGAAAATGCGCTGGCGAAGTGGCAGTGGCAGCGCGCCAAACCAGGGAGTCGCTTCGAATACGCGCTTTTCGTCTTCGCTAACCGTTGCCATGGCCTATTGTCGCATTGGTGACAGAAAACGTAGCGGAATGAGCGTACATTGAGCGGCATCGAATCGGTCAGGCAAAGGCATAAGCCGCAACTATGGAATCTCCAAAGCTCTCCATCCCCAGCGTTCAGAACAAAGTATCCGCCGAAGAATGGCAGACCCGTGTCGATCTGGCCGCCTGTTATCGTCTCGTGGCGCATTTCCACTGGGACGATCTGGTATTCACGCATATCACCGCCAAGATTCCCGGTACAGAGAACCAGTTCCTGATCAATCCCTACGGCATGATGTTCGACGAAATCACCGCCTCCAGCCTGGTGAAAATCGATCAGGCCGGCAACAAGCTGGATACCGACAATCCGTTCCCGGTCAATCCGGCGGGGTTCACCATTCACAGCGCGATTCACGGCGCCCGCCATGACGCCAAGTGCGTCCTGCATGTGCACACGCCGAACGGTATCGCCGTCTCGGCGCAGAAGAACGGCGTGCTGCCGATTTCACAGCAGTCCATCTTCGTGTTGGCGAGTCTGGCTTATCACGACTACGAAGGCGTCGCGCTCAACGAAGATGAAAAGCCACGCCTGGTTCGCGACTTGGGCGACAAAACCTTCTTCATGCTGCGCAACCACGGCCTGCTGACTGTTGGCGAGACCATCGCCGACGCATTCCAGGCCATGTACATCTTCGAGGCGACCTGCATGATCCAGGTGCGCGCGCAATCGGGCGGTGGTGAACTGACTCCAATCCCTGCACCTATTCTCGCCGGCGCCAAGGCCCAAGCTAAAGCGGTAACTAAAGGTATGGGCGGCAATCTCTCATGGCCGGGACTCTTAAGAAAACTCGATAGAATGGATTCAAGCTTCCGCAGCTAAGGAGATTGAAATGGACAAGCAATACAAAACCTTCCGCGATTTCTATCCCTACTACCTTTCCGAACACACCGATCCAACCTGCCGCACCCTGCATTTCATCGGCAGCTGGCTCGTGCTGGGTGTAATTGCGATGGCCATCTGGTCCGGCAATGCCTGGTGGTTTGTGGCGGTCCCACTGGTTGGCTACGGTTTCGCCTGGGTTGGACATTTCTTCTTTGAAAAAAACCGCCCTGCTACGTTCACTTACCCGCTCTACAGCTTTGCCGGCGATTGGGTGATGTTCTTCCAACTCCTCACCGGAAAAATCCCGTTCAATGCCCGCGCCTGAATTGTTGCAACCGCAGCAGAAACCACGCCGCCGCCTGTATCTGATGCGGCATGGCAGCGTCACCTACTTCGCGCCCGATGGAAAACCGATTCACCCCGAAACCGTTCCGCTGAACGAACGTGGTATCGAGCAGGCGCGCGCCGCCGGACAGTTGTTCAGCGAACAAGGCATCCAGTTTGATCGCGTCATCACCAGCGGACTGCCCCGCACCGAAGAAACCGCGCTGCACGTACTCAATGTCATGGGCCATACGCACCCGGTGCAGCAACGCATCGCTATGCAGGAAATTCGCGGCGGACGACTGGCATCGATTGCTGAGCAGGATCTGTTGCAGTCATTCACAGCCGCGACCGATGGAGTGGTCGATGAAGACGTCAAATTTCTTGGCGGCGAAACTGTACGGCAGATGCTTGATCGCGTGCTGCCGGAGGTCGACGCCATTCGCGCCGACCCCGACTGGGACACGCTGCTCTTGGTACTGCACGGTGCGGTCAATCGCGCCATTCTTTCCTACCTGGTCACCGGCCAGCGCCAGTTGCTGGGCGCATTCGAGCAAAGCCCTGCCTGCATCAATGTGCTGGACATTGGCGAAGCCCGAGTCGATGTCGTGCTGCGCGTGGTCAACCTTTCGCCGCTGGACTGGCTGCAGCACAACAATCGCAAAACCACGATGGAAGTATTGTTCGAGCAATATTCAAAATACCGCCGCAAGTACGGAGAAGAGTTGAATGTCTGACCAGGGATTTGAACATTTCGCCGGTACCAAGCCGGTATCGGAAAAACAGCAGTTCGATATAGCCGCGCTGGACGCGTGGATGAGCAACCATGTCGATGGCTTCAAAGGCCCGTTGACGGTCGAGCAATTCAAGGGCGGCCAATCGAACCCGACATTCAAACTGAATACGCCAAATGCCAGCTACGTGATGCGCGCCAAGCCCGGCCCCGCCGCCAAGCTGCTGCCTTCCGCGCATGCGATTGATCGCGAGTTCAAGGTGATGGCAGCACTCGCCAAAGCGGACATGCCGGTCGCGCGCATGTTTGCGCTTTGCGAGGACGAAGCCGTCATCGGCCGCGCCTTTTTCATCATGGAATTTGTCGCCGGCCGCGTGCTGTGGAACCCCGCCCTGCCCGGCATGACGCCGGCCGAGCGTGGCGCGATATTCGACGAAATGAACAGCGTGATCGCACGGTTGCACAAAGTCGACTACGCCGCGATCGGACTCGCCGACTACGGCAAGGCCGGAAACTACTTTGAACGCCAGATCGGCCGCTGGACCAAACAGTACCGCGCCTCGGAAACAGAGCGCATC
>JAEUNB010000410.1 GCA_016790625.1 Betaproteobacteria bacterium
GCGGCTTTTTATTTTTTTGCTGGCCATGTCTGAATTCAACAAACCTTTTACACGTCTTGTTACCGTCCTGTGCCTCTGCCTAACGTTCTGCAGCGACGCGATAGCTGTCACCATGAAGCCATGGAAGCAAGGAGCGCGTCCCGCGTTGTCACTGAAAGACACGCAAGGTCAGCTGCGTTCGATCGACGAATTTCGTGGCAAGGTGGTTATTGTCAATTTCTGGGCCACATGGTGCGAGCCGTGCATTGAGGAGATGCCGTCGTTGCAGCGATTGAAGGATCGACTGCCCAAAGACAGTTTTTCGGTAGTCGGCGTAAATCTGGGAGAGGGCGAAGCGCGTATCAAATCCTTTACCGACAAAACGGGTACATCGTTTCCCATTCTGCTGGACCGCGATGGCGTGGCCAAGAAGAGCTGGAAGGTCAATGGCGTGCCGGCCACATTCGTCATCGACGCCGCCGGCAAAGTCCGCCTGTGGCACGTTGGTGTGCTGGATTTCTCGGATCCCGCGCTTGTTGCCCAGATTGAGAAATTGTTGCCAAACAAAAAAGACAAAAAGAAATCATGACCCGTCATCGCATAGTCAACCGGTTGCAAATAGATCATGACACCGAAATTGTCCGGCTCATCGCCGGGTTGCGCGCGCAACCGGCAACGATAGAACCCAAGTACTTCTACGACGAACTGGGCTGCACGCTGTATGCGGCTATCTGCCAGCTCGACGAGTACTACCCGACACGCACCGAGCGCGCCATTTTCCAGCAGTACCGGCAGGAGATTGCCGAGGCGATCGGCGCCGGCGGGACGTTTGTCGATCTTGGTGCCGGGGACTGCTGCAAGGCACAGGGCTGGCTGCCAATCGTGGCGCCGGATCGCTATCTGGCCGTGGACATTGCCGGTCCATCGCTCGATACCGCGCTGACTGCAATGGCGGATGATTTCCCTGAGATCGACATGGTCGGGCTGGTCACGGATTTCTCCCGGCAACTGGATATCCCGGCAGAATTGTTGACGGAGCGGGTGACGCTGTTTTATCCAGGTTCGAGCATCGGCAACTTCACGCCAGAGGAAGCGGTGCGCTTCCTGAAAGAGATGCGTCGCTACACACGCGATGGCGGCCTGCTGATTGGCGTCGATGCAAAGAAAGACAAGGCGCGCCTCGATGCCGCGTACGCCGACGCGCTGGGCGTGACTGCAGCGTTCAACCTCAATGCGCTAAGGCATATTAATCGCGTAATCGGTACCGACTTTGTCGAGAGTGGCTGGCGGCACGTTGGCGCTTACAACGAGGCTGCAGGCCGTATCGAGATGCACTTGCAGGCGGCCGGACGCCAGACCGTCAATATCGCCGGCTTGCCGCGCGAGTTTGCCGATGGCGAACGCATCCACTCGGAGAGTTCCTACAAGTATTCGCGCAACGAGTTCGAGTCGATGTTGCGGGAAGCCGGATTTACGCGAATTTCCGTCTGGAGCAATACCGAACAGGCGTTCTGGGTGTTTCACGCCAGCTAGTCAGTCCAGTATGCCGGTAAACAGGTAACGGCTGCCGGGCACGGTGATTCTCACCTGGTGGTGTGAGCAGAATTCCGCCAGCAGCGTCCAGGGGCGTTCGAAACCCTCGAAGTTGGTGATGGTGACGCGATGCGTGTAGCGCAAGTACCAGTTACCCACAAAGAACCATGCCGGAAACAGCTTGGTACTGGCGGCCACAATGCGCGTGCCCGGTCTGGCCTGCGAAAGAACATGTTTCAGCGCGTCGCGTGAGCGGATCAGGTCGTGGGTGTAGCTGAACAGGATCGCATCAGGAGTGGCGCCCAAATCCACGGTATTGCCGCAGGCGTGCAGCAGCCGTGTGTTGCCCAGCTTGCGTTGCGTGACACGTGCTTGCGCGATGGCCAGCATATCCGGGCTGGGCTCGAAACCGATGACGTGTCCCGACGTGCCCACCTTTTCTGCCAGCATCGGCAAACACCACCCGGTGCCGCAGCCGGAATCGACCACCGTCTCCCCCGGCCGCAGGTTGAGCGCGTCAATCGCTTGTTTGCGGATGCCGGTGATGAAGCGGGTTTCGTCGTCGTAGGACTGCGCCAGCGCGGCGTAGAGCTTTTGCGCGGCCTCGACTTGTGCTGTCAAGCGCAGTCCCGCGCCAATCTGAGGCCGGAGAACTGCCAGCGTGCGTCCGGCGGAAAGAAGTTGCGATAGGTGGCGCGAATGTGTTCGCGTGGTGTCACGCACGAGCCGCCCCGCAGCACGAACTGGTTGCACATGAACTTGCCGTTGTATTCTCCGACGGCACCTTCGGCGGCTTTGAAGCCGGGATAGGGCAGGTACGCGCTCTGTGTCCATTCCCATACATCGCCGTACAACTGCGCCGGCACGTCGGCTGCGGTTTCCTCGCGCAGCGCCAGCGGATGCAATGCGCGGTCTTCGAGAAAGTTTCCCGATCGTGGCTGGCTGGCGGCGGCGAACTCCCACTCCGCCTCGCGCGGCAGGCGCGCACCCGCCCAACGCGCGTACGCGTCGGCCTCAAAGTAGCTTACATGGCAAACCGGCGTATTGGGGTCGATATCAACCATGCCGCGCAAAGTGAAGGTGCGCCAATTGCCGCCATCGCGCTGCCAGTAGAGCGGGGCTTCGATGCGATTGGCCTGAACCCAGTCCCAACCCATCGATAGCCACAGGTCGGGACGTTGATAGCCGCCGTCGGCAATGAAGGCGGCGAATTCGCCATGAGTCACGGGATGCGAGGCAAGTTGGAACGGCTGCAAAAACACTTTGTGCCGCGGGCCTTCGTTGTCGAAGGAAAATCCGTTGCCGTCATGGCCGCTCTCGATCAAGCCGCCTTGGTAATCGATCCAGCGATGCTGGCGCGCTTCAATGGTCGTCAATGGCCAGCGGGTTTCGTAAGCGGGCTTCAACGGATTTTTTGCCAGCAGGTATTTAAGATCGGTCAGGATCAATTCCTGATGCTGCTCTTCGTGATGGCAGCCTAGCCACATCAGGGACGTTGCCTCGGCATTGTTCAGCAGTTGCGGCAAGGCTTCGACGATGCGCGTGGTAACGTGGTGGCGGTAGTCCAATACCCGCGCCAGATCCGGGCGCGAGATCAGGCCGCGTTCCGCGCGAGGGTGTTTGGCGCCAACCCCGTTGTAGTACGAATTGAACAGTACGCGGAAGCACGGATCGAACGGCTTGAAATTCGCGGTGAATTTTTCCAGCAGGAAGGTTTCGAAGAACCAACTGGTGTGGGCGAGGTGCCACTTGGTCGGGCTCGCGTCTGTCATCGCCTGCAGTGCGCAGTCTTCCTCGGATAGCGGTGCGGCAAGGCGTTCGGTTGTTTGCCGTACCTGCAAGAAGCGCGCTTGCAATGCGCCATCGCTGGCGATGGCGGCATCGCGATGGGTTGCCGTTACGCCAGACGTCAATGGATTGGAAACCATGCCTGCTCCTCGCTACAGATGACAAAGGATGTTGCGGTGGATATGAGTCGTGTTTTGTGGCTGATCCTGACAACACTTGCGACTAAGGGAAATGCTGGGCGTTTGGGTGATAGCGCAAAGTAAACTCAAGCACTGGCGAGGGTTTCAGGGCATTTTTGGCTGGAAACCCGCTCCAGTGCTTGGGTTTCGTTTCTAGGTCACGTTGACTTTCGGTGCGCCGTCGGTCATTTCGCCAATCACGGTCGCGTCTGTGAATCCTTCGGCGCGGAATATGGCCAGTACCTGATCCACTGCTGCAGGATCGCACGCGACCAGCAGTCCGCCGGAGGTTTGTGGATCGGTCAGCAGATTGCGCTCGACTTCGCCCAGCGCCGCAGCGAGGGCGACATCGTCGCCGTATCCGGCCCAGTTGCGGCCCGAGGCACCGGTCACATAGCCTTGTCCCGCCAGGTCGAGCACGCCCGGCATGATCGGCAATTTGCTGAACTCGATGCGTGCGCCCATGCGCGAGCCGCGGCAGATTTCCAGCAGGTGTCCCGCCAGACCAAATCCGGTCACATCGGTCAACGCGCGTACCCCATCCAATTGGCCCAGTTTGATGCCGGGAGTATTGAGTTTGGTGGTGGAGGCAATCATGGCTGCGTAGCCTGCCGTATCTAGCTTTTCTTTCTTCAATGCGGCAGAAAGCACACCGACGCCAAGCGGCTTGCCCAAGATGAGTTTGTCGCCAGCCTTGGCACCAGCGTTGCGTTTCAGATTTTTTGGGTTGACGATGCCGATGGCGACCAGTCCATAAATCGGCTCAACCGAGTCGATGGTGTGGCCGCCGGCAATCGGAATGCCCGCCGCTTGGCAGACGGCGTCGCCACCATCGAGAATTTTGCGAATGGTCTCCAGCGGCAACGTGTTGACCGGCATGCCGACCAAGGCCAGCGCGAACAAAGGCGTGCCGCCCATGGCATATACATCCGAGATGGCGTTGGTGGCGGCAATACGGCCGAAGTCGAACGGGTCGTCGACAATCGGCATGAAAAAATCGGTGGTGGCAACGATCGCCTGGGTGTCGTTGATTTGATACACCGCCGCGTCGTCGGAGGTCTCGATGCCAACCAGCAGCGCCTTGGGCAGGATCGGATTGTCGGACTTGGAAATGATCTGCTGCAGCACAGCCGGCGCAATCTTGCATCCGCAGCCCCCGCCGTGCGACAGGGAGGTCAGGCGGGGCACGATATTTTTGGCTTCAGTGGGGGCGTTCATGCAAGGCTCCGTGGCGGCGTTTATGAAATTGTACTCGCGCGATGTTGCTTGTTACGCGGCGGCGTGCCAATTGGTTTTCCCGCCTGAATATCGTGCTATTGAGAAGGTGCAAGCAGATTGTCCAAAATATGACATAGCGTCTCGCGTTCGGTTTCCGGCAGAAACAATTTTGCTCGTGCGGCACAGGCACTCGTGAGGCGCGACAGGAAATTCGGCTCAGCCAGGCAGCGCTGCAACAATTCCGCCAGCGCATTGTCGTCGCCCACCGGAAAGTAGCCCGGATATTCCGGACCGAGCATGCCGATATTTCCCGACATGCGGGAAGCCAGCACCGGCGTGCCGGCAGTAATCGCCTCGACAATGACGTTGGCGCCGCCTTCCATGATCGAGGGGTGGATCAGCAGGTGTGCGCGCTTGATGGCCGCGCGTGTGAGGCCATGCGGCAGGGCACCTGACCACTGGTAGTTGCGATGCGAAGCCGCCAGCGCGACGGCCTGCGCTGCGAGTTTGCTGTCCTGCCCGCCTCCAATATGCAAGAGGCGGATCGGCAGCGCTGACGGCAGCGATTCCATCAGGCGAAAAATCGTCTGCGGAGATTTTTCCTCGCGCAAGTGCCCCACCACTACGCAATCCAGTTTGCTGCGCGGCTTTGTCGCCGGCTTCAGCGGTCGGGCAGACTGATAGACCACATGCGTTTTGCGTCGCTGGTCTTGCGGAATGTGGCGGATGCCATCTTCCTGCAATACGATCAATGCATCGGCAATGGCGAGGGATTGGCGTGCCGCAGCGCTCTCGACAAGGTCACGATAGAGGTCGGTGCCGGTGAGTACGACGACGAGTGGACGTTCGGGAAATGCCGCTTTGAAGCGCAGGATCAGGTCTGCACTGCGACGCGCGTGCAGGGCAATCATCAGGTCCGTCCCCGGCGCCGATTCCGCAGTCCAGTCCTTCTGTACAATCGCCGCGAATCGGCCGGCAAGCATCGATTGCCAACGATGAGCGGTGCGCCAGTTGCCATTGTTGGCTTCGGCAAGGTAGGGGGTCGCGATGACAACGCGCGGTAGAGTATTGGGCATTGAAGAAGAACAGCGGACCATCGCAACCTAAATGACCGACTTTCCCACTGACATCGCCGGACTCACCCAGGCGCTGGTTGAACAGCGGCAGTATACGCTTGGCGTCTATGCCAATTTGCCTGAAGAGTACTGGCAACCCGCAAGATTTCCCTACCTCAAGACCGTCAATCCGCCGTTGTGGGAGTTGG
>JAEUNB010000032.1 GCA_016790625.1 Betaproteobacteria bacterium
TCTCAACTTTGCGGCCGGCGTCGTCCGTGAAGGTGATGGCGTTCGCGGTGTTGGCAAAGATGAATGCCAGTACAAAAACTATTTTGAAGAGATCACGCATTCCACATCACCTTGCCGAGGTCGGAAATATCGTACCCGGCCAGCGTCCTGGCATAGCGCTGGAATACGGGCTTTTGTGTGAAGGCCATCAATGTTTGCCACGGCGCGTCGAAGTAGCTTGCGCGCAATACCGCGATATCGAGGCGTTCGACAGTCAGCGGTATGAAGTCGAGATGGAATTGCCGCGCCACGGCACGCACCGCGAGGCCGACATCCGCACGTCCGTCGAGAATGGCGGAGGCGATGTCGGTTTCGGTCTGCGCCACCGGCTGAACGTACTTGAGGCGGTCGGCATTTAGTCCCGCTTCGGCCATCATTTGCAGAAATAAAAGATAGCTGCCGGCGCCTGGCTGGCGCGGAATCACGCGCACCTTCGGCTTGGTGAGATCGGCGAGCCGCGCGATTTTGAGGGGATTGCCAGGCGCCACCACCAGTCCCTGTTCACGCTTGGCCCATTCGAGCAGTACGCAATCCATGTGCGCGAGCCGGTCGCGGGCGAGGGCGACATTGCGATCCTCGCGCGTTGCCGCGCCGGTGGCCGCCGGCTTGTGGCCAGGCGCGGCGGGAATGTGCATCGCCGCCGCGCAGGCCGAGGTTGCGACCAGCCGGTCAATGCCGTCCATGCTGCCGTAGGTCATGGTGGCCAGCCCGCAGCGCGATTCGCGCACTGCCCATTCCAGCAGCGGGTCGCTGCTGCCGGCAATCACAGCCGGCGCGTTGCGCATCGATTTCAGCGCCGCTCCGGCGGTACTCTGCTTGACCCACTCATCGACCAGCGTGCGTGGGAACAGCAACTTGCCCGAGACCCGGGAATGCGGAATCTCGTCCTGCGCGACCATGTCGTAAATCTTGCGTTCCTTCAGTCGCAGATAGTCGGCGACCTCTTTGGTGCTCATCAGCTGGCGTGCGGACACGTTATTTCCTGTGCATGTATAGGCATGGTTATGCATTTCTTCCGGATGTCGGAATCCATGCAAGTATGCCGCTAAAGTGATGGCTCTGTCCAAGCGCGCAGTGCCGCGCGACCAGGGCGGAGTCCTTCCAGGGCGAAGGTCAGCGGTCAACCGTAACGCGCTCATCACCAACGCCATCATCCAGCGATATCCATGCAGGAAATTCCGCAGAGTTTTTCGCTCGCACTATCCCTGATCGCTTCGCTCGATGCGAATCTGCTGGCCATCGCGGGCCTGTCTCTGCGCGTCTCGGGTGTTGCGGTGCTGCTGGCCGCACTGCTGGCCTTGCCCCTTGGTGCCTGGCTGGCGCTGGCGCGGTTTCCCGGCCGGCAGGGCGTGATCGCCGTGCTGAACGGCATGATGGGACTGCCGCCTGTGGTGGTCGGATTGCTGGTTTATTTGCTGCTGTCCCGCGCCGGTCCCTTGGGATCACTGGGCATGCTGTTCACACCGTCCGCCATGGTGGTTGCGCA
Source organism: Betaproteobacteria bacterium (assembly GCA_016790625.1). Classification (GTDB taxonomy): domain Bacteria; phylum Pseudomonadota; class Gammaproteobacteria; order Burkholderiales; family Usitatibacteraceae; genus UKL13-2. The sequence continues at coordinate 1,526 of JAEUNB010000032.1, forward strand.
GGCACTGCTGATCTTTCCCATCATCGCAGCGCTGGTACGTCAGGTCATAGAGGATGCGTGGGGCGAATACCGTGAGCAACTGTTGTCGCTCAACGCCAGCCGTGGGCAGGCGATGATGGCCCTGTTGTTCGACATGCGTTTTACGCTCATCACGGCAGTGCTGGCCGGATTCGGTCGCGCCATCGCCGAGGTCGGCGCGGTGATGATCGTTGGCGGCAATATCGACGGTGTGACACGGGTCATGACCACGGCTATCGCGCTGGAAACCAGCAAGGGCGATTTGCCGTTGGCGCTGGCGCTGGGCGTGGTGCTGATCGCCATGGTGGTGGTGATCAATCTGGCCGCACAAGGGATCAAGACACTGGCAATGAGGAAACATGGCTAGCGCCGCCTCTACCAGCGCCGGCGCCGACATCGCGTCATGCATTCTGCCGTTGAGAGTGGAAGCCTTGGGCTTCCGCGCCGGTGACGTGATCGCGCTTGATGGTGTATCCCTCAACGTGATGCCGGGCACACGAAATATCGTGCTGGGCGCCAATGGTGCCGGCAAGAGCGTGTTGTTGCGATTGCTGCACGGGCTGCTGGCACCGACCTCCGGGCGGCTGCAATGGCACGGCGGCGATGATGCCGATGTACGCCGCGCCCAGGCAATGGTCTTTCAGCGGCCGGTGATGATGCGTCGCAGCGTGCGCGAGAACATCGAGTTCGCGCTGCGGCTGGTGCATGCGGCTGACATCGACAAGAAGGCAGCCGAAGCGCTGGAACTTGTCGGTCTCGCCCGCCTTGCCGATCGACCGGCGCGGCTCTGCTCGGGCGGCGAGCAGCAACGCGTGGCACTGGCGCGCGCGTGGGCACTGAAACCGGAAGTTCTGTTTCTCGACGAGCCGACCGCGAGCCTCGATCCGGCGGCAACCCGCGCCATAGAGGAGACGGTGAATGCAATGCATGCCGCCGGTACCACCATCGTCATGACGACACACGATCTCGGGCAGGCGAAGCGCCTGGCCGATCGCGTGCTGTTTTTGCATCACGGGCGCCTTGTCGAGGATGCGCCTGCCAAGGATTTTTTTCTGCAACCCACGTCGCCCGAAGCGGCGGCCTTCATACGAGGAGAATTGTTATGGTGAAGAATATTGCGCATGCCGCCGCTGCGATGGCGTTGACCGGAATGCTGGCAATGCCCGCGATGGCGCAGGACAAGTTCATTGTGGTCGCGTCGACCACGTCAACGCAGGACTCCGGTCTCTTCGGCCACATCCTGCCGATCTTCAAAGCCAAGACCGGCATTGACGTGCGCGTAGTGGCTCAGGGTACCGGGCAGGCGCTGGCTACGGCAAAGAAAGGTGATGCCGATGTGGTGTTCGTGCACGACAAAGTGGCGGAGGCCAAGTTTGTCGAGGAAGGTTTTGGTCTCGATCGGCGCGAGGTGATGTACAACGACTTCGTCATTGTCGGACCGAAAGCCGACCCTGCCAAAACAGCCGGTAAGGACGCCATTGCGGCACTAAAGAAAATCGAAGCGGGCAAGCAACCCTTTGCCTCTCGCGGTGACAAGAGCGGTACGCATGCTGCGGAATTGCGTTACTGGAAGGCGGCGGACATCGATCCGCAGACGGGTAAGGGTGGCTGGTATCGCGAGACCGGCTCCGGCATGGGGCCGACGCTGAACACCGCCAGCGCAATGAGCGCCTATGCATTCACCGATCGCGGAACGTGGCTCTCGTTCAAGAACCGCGGTGAGCTTGTCATCCTCGTCGAAGGTGATACCAAGTTATTCAATCAGTACGGCGTGATGCTGGTGAATCCCGCCAAGCATCCGCACGTGAAAAAAGAAATGGGCCAGCAGTTCATTGACTGGCTGACCTCTGCTGAAGGACAAGCCGCGATCGCTGCTTACAAGATCGAAGGCCAGCAGTTGTTCTTCCCGAACTATGTCGCGCTGAGGAAGGCGGCGTGATGTGCCGCTTCAGTTTTCTGAGTTCGCTGATGCTGACCGCCGTGCTGGCGACTGCGCAAATAGCCGTGGCCGCTGAGCCGGTGCGCGTTCATGCGGCCGGCAGCCTGCGTGCTGTGCTGACCGAGCTTTCCGTGTCGTATAGGGCAAAGACCGGCACGGACGTGCAGCTCGTTTTTGGCGCCTCCGGCCTGTTGAAGGATCGGATCGAAAAAGGCGAGGCGACAGATGTATTTGCCTCCGCCAACACCGAGCACCCTGAGGCCCTGGCCAAAGCGGGTCTCGCCGCCGCGGTACGCGTATTCACGCGCAACGAGCTGTGCGCATTGGCCGCGCCGAAGGTGCCGGCCAGCGGCGACAGCTTGCTCAAATTGATGCTCGATCCGGCAATCAAGCTGGGCACTTCAACGCCGAAAGCAGACCCGTCCGGCGACTACGCGTTCCAGGTGTTCGACAAGGTCGAAGCGCTGCAGGGAAAACCGACGGCGGATACATTGCGGGCCAAGGCGCTGCAACTGACCGGCGGACCGAATTCGCCCCCACCGCCGCCCAACCGCAATGTCTACGCCGAACTGGTGACCGGTGGTCAGGCCGATATTTTTCTCACCTATTGCACCAATGCGGTAATTGCCTTGAAGGAGCAACCGACGCTGAAAAAGGTCGCACTGCCGGCAAACCTCTCGGTTGGTGCAGACTACGGCATGACCGTAATGAAGAAATCCGGCGAGTCTGCTGCAGCTTTTGCGGCTTTTCTTCTTTCACCCGAGGCGCAGGCTGTATTCGCCAAACATGGTTTCGGCGCCATCGTCGCGGGCCGCTGAATGACGCTGCGACAGCTCGCCTATCTGGTGGCGCTGGCGCGCGAGAAAAATTTCCGCCGTGCTGCGGAGGTGTCGCATGTCTCGCAGCCGACACTATCCGCCGGGTTGCGCGAGCTGGAACAGGAGCTGGGAGTGGTGCTGGTGCTGCGCAACCGGCACCGCTTCATTGAGCTTACCGACGAAGGGCGCATTGCGGTGCGTTGGGCACAGCAGATCGTCGCCGACAGCCACACGCTGCGCGAACAGGTCAAGGCGGGGCTGGACCAGATTGCGGGTGATCTGCGGCTGGGCGTGATTCCCACCGGGCTGCCGCTGATCCCGGCGATTTCTGCGGTGTTGCGTGCACGGCATCCGCGCCTGCGCATCTCGGTGCATTCGCTGACTGCGAGCGAAATCCTGCGGCGACTGGACAATCTGGAACTCGACGCGGGCGTGGTCTATCTGCAGCGCGATTTGCCGCGCCGGTTCCGCGTGTTGTCCAACGTTGAGGAAAAATATGTGCTGGCGCTACCTTCGACCTGGATTGTGCGCGAGGCAAGGCAGATATCCTGGCAGGAAGCTGCCCACCTCCCATTGGGCCTGCTGACGCCGGACATGCACAACCGTCACCTGATCGACGCGGTATTCGCGGCCGAGCACACTAAGCCGGATGTCGTGATCGAGGCCGATTCGCTGCATGTGCTGCTGAACCATGTCGATGCCGGTGTATGCGCCACGGTGATTCCGGAAACCTATCTTCAGCAGCGCGCCAGCTGGCGCAATATCCGCACGCTGCCGCTGTCGCCGGAGCACGCCAATTCGGTGGTGTTCATCGCCTCGCAGCGCGAACCGATAGCGCCGGTAGTGGCTGCCTTTGCCGCAGCGCTGGAGCATGGCGTGTGGGTGGAAGGGCACTGATAGCCAAAACCTATCAGGGATGCAGGACATTTGATTGGACGCGCAGATAGGTCGCCCTCACCATTACGGTGAAGGAGATCTGCCATGTCCCAATTATCGTTACCCCAACTTGCGCTGCTGATCGACGGCGAATGGCGCGCGCCGATGAGCGGCCGTCATTTCGATACCGTCAATCCTGCCAGCGAGGAAATCATTGCCACTGTCGCCGAGGCTGATCGCGACGATGTGGACGCCGCTGTGCAGTCCGCGCACCGCGCGTTCTTGTCCGGCGTGTGGTCGCGCCGCAACGGTATCGAACGCGCTCGCGTGTTGTGGGCGGTGGCCGCGCGGCTGCGTGAACTCGAGTCCGACATCGCAGTGCTGGAAAGTGTCGATGCCGGCAAGCCATTGGCCGCGACCAGGCGCCAGGATATTCGTGCTGCGGTCGACTGCCTCGAATACTTCGCCGGTTGGGCCGACAAACTGGAAGGGCGCACGGTGCCGGTGCGCGAGGATGCGCTTACCTACGTGAGCCGCGAACCGCTGGGTGTGGTGGCCGCCATCGTGCCATGGAATTTTCCGCTGATGAATGCAGTGTGGAAGCTGGCGCCGGCGCTGGCCTGCGGTTGCTCCGTGGTGCTGAAGCCGGCTGAATTGACGCCACTGTCGGCGTTGCGGCTGGGTGAGATATTCCTGGAGTGCGGGTTACCGCGCGGCGTGCTCAATATTGTGCCGGGTTACGGGCACATCACCGGGCAGGCGCTGATCGAGCACCCGCTGGTGTCGAAGATTTCCTTCACCGGTTCACCGGGCGTGGGCAAGCACATCATGCGCACGGCGTCGGAGCGGGCGATACACGTGGGGCTGGAGTTGGGCGGCAAATCGCCGGCACTCATTTTTGCAGATGCCGATCTGGAGGCGGCCGCGCGCGCCGTCGCGTCTGGTGCCTTCTTCAATGCCGGACAGGTGTGTTCAGCAGCGACGCGCGTGCTGGTGGCGCGCGAGGCGCATGACAGGTTTGTTGATTCGCTGACGGCGCGCATGGCAAAAATTCGCACCGGCGATCCGCTGGCCGCCGGTACCAGCATGGGGCCGGTGATTTCGCGTAAACAACAGGATGGCATTCTCGATGCCATCGAGGGCGCGAAAAAACAGGGTGCGACACTTGCCTATGCGGGCGACTGCGATTCCCCGCGTGGATTTTTTGTACCGCCAACTTTGTTTACCGACGTAACGCCGGACATGGCGATCGCGCAGAAAGAGATTTTCGGGCCGGTGCTGGGCGTGACGGCATTCGATGGCGATGCACAGGGTGTCGCGCTGGCCAACGACAGCCGCTACAGTCTTGCCGCATCGGTGTGGTCGCAGGACATCAAGCGCGCGCACGCCGCTGCCAGAGCCGTTCGCGCTGGCACCGTCTGGGTCAACACTTACGGTCATACCGATACGCGCTTGCCTTGGGGCGGCATGGGTGGGGAATCGGGAGTGGGCCGGGATCTGGGCCGCGACGCGCTGGAAAACTACACAGAACAGAAGGCAGTGTGGGTGCAGCTATAGCCGGTATGCGATAGATAAACTCCAGCATTGGCGGCTTTCTCCAGCCATTTATGGCTGTAAAGCCGCGCCAATGCTGGAGTTCTATCCTCTAAGTCGCCGCATGGTTATCACCGCACGCGATTGCGCCCTTCCTGCTTGGCGCGATACAGCGCGGCATCGGCTTCGGCTATCAGCGCTGCCGCCGAACTGTTGTCGGTGGGCACGGCAGCGGCGACGCCCAGGCTGATGGTGACGACCGGACCAACTGGCGACGCCGGATGCGGGATCGATTGGGCTTCGCAGGCGCTGCGCAAGCGCTCGGCAAAATCGGCCGCCGCCGCATGATCGGCGCCGGGAATCAGCACGATGAATTCCTCACCGCCATAGCGCGCGGCAAAGTCGCCCGCACGGCTCGCCGCCTGGCGGATTACATCGGCGACCGCAATCAGGCATTTGTCGCCCTGTGGATGGCCCAGCGTATCGTTGTACGCCTTGAAGGCATCGATGTCGGCGATCACCACCGCCAGCGGTGTTTTCATGCGCGAAGCACGCCGCCACTCGCTGTCCAGCGTTTCGTCGAGGCGGCGCCGGTTGGCGAGCCCGGTCAGCGCATCGGCGAACGACAGGCGCGAGAGATGCTCATTGGCACGCAACAGCTCTTCGGTCTTCTCCGCCACCAGCCGCTCCATCTCGGCGTGGCGCAGGCGCAGCTGATGAGTGCGCAGGCGAAATAATCCCGCCGCTGCTGCCAGTGAGGCCAATGCAGCCAGTGCGATGAACCAGCTGGTCTGATAGAAATGTGGCTTCACCGTGATCGGCAAGGCAGAAGGGGCTTCCTGCCAGTTCCTGCCGTCGGTGGTGGCGGAGACACGAAAGCGATAGTCGCCATGCGGAAGCGCAGCGAACGACGCTTCGCGATTTTTGCCGGATTCGACCCAGTTCTGCGTGATGCCTTCCATCTGATAGCGGAAGCGCACGCGGTCGGCATGCAGCAGTGTGCCGGCGACGTAACGTATGGTCAGCGGCGCCGAACCTGGCGGCAGCACAATGCCGTCCGCGTGCGGCGCGCTGGCACCGTTCACCGCCACTTCGTCGATCATCACCGTGGGTGGCTGGTCGGAGCCGGGTAGATTGGTTGGATCGACCAGCACCAGGCCTTTCAGCGAAGGCAACCAGATCTGGCCCCTGGCATCCATCGTGCCGGCGGGTTGTACGCCGCCCGCGAAAGTGGTGCTGCGTAGCGCATCTCCCGGGCCGTAACCGTTTGAGGTGACGCGTGCGATGCGGCCGTCGGCGAAGGCATCCAGCTCACTCAGTGCAACACGGAAAAAGCCGCGGTTGCAGGTCATCCACAGGTAGCCGGATTTGTCCTCGATGATTACCTGAACGATGCCATCCCATAGGCCATCCGCCGGGCGTATGCTGGCGAGTTGGTCGTTCTTGAAGCGATTCATGCCCTCGCCATTGGTGCCCACCCACAGCGCACCCGACGCATCTTCGTACAGCGCCAGCACCCAGTTCGATACCATGCCTTCCTTGCGCGTGAAGGACTTGAAGGCGCCGTCGCGATAACGGAACAATCCCTGCCCGGTGGTACCGACCCACAGCGTACCGGCGCGGTCTTCCATCATGGTGGTGATACCTTCCAGCGGCGCGCCGGTTTCGCGAACCGTGACAAAGCCCCGGCCGCTGAAGCGTGCCAGGCCGGATTTGGTGCCGGCCCAGATGGTGCCTGCGCGGTCCTGGTAGAGGACGCGCACATCGAC
>JAEUNB010000045.1 GCA_016790625.1 Betaproteobacteria bacterium
GAATTGCTGGAAGAGCGAGGCCCGCTGGCCAAGCCGGAAGCCAATGTGCGCGTTGGTGAAACCATTGTCAGCGTCAACGGCATCGCGGCGAAGTCGGTTGCGACGCCGGGTGAACTGTTGCGCAACCAGGTAGGCAAGCAAGTGCTGCTGACGATTGCCGACGCGGCAGGCAAGCGTCGCGACGTCATCGTTACGCCGGTCAATACGCGACGTGATCGCGACCTGCGTTATCTCGCCTGGGAGCAGGAGCGCCGTGCGCGGGTGGACGAAGCGGGCAAGAACCGCATTGGCTACGTTCACCTTCAGGCGATGGGGGGCGGCGATATCGCCCGCTGGGCGCGCGAGTTCTATCCGGTGTTCCAGCGCGAGGGCCTGATCCTCGACCTGCGCCACAACCGCGGCGGCAGTATCGATTCGTGGATTATCGAAAAGCTGCAGCGCCGCGCGTGGCATTTCTGGCAGGCGCGTGGCTATGAAGATCCGATTTCCAACCAGCAACTGGCGTTCCGCGGCCATGTCGTTGCGCTGATCGATGCCGAGACCTATTCCGACGGTGAAACCATGGCGCAGGGTTTGAAGCGCCTGGGCATTGCACCGCTGATCGGCGTGACCACAGCGGGTGCCGGCATCTGGCTGTCGGATCAGAATCGCTTGCGTGACAACGGCATCGCGCGTGCGGCGGAGCTGGGCTCATTCGTCGACAACGGCAAGGAGCGTGTCTGGATTACCGAAGGCACCGGCGTGGCGCCCGATATGGAAGTCGACAACCTGCCGCACGCGACCTTTAACGGCAGCGACGCGCAGCTTGATGCCGCGATCCGCTATTTGCAGGACAAGATGGCGAAAGAGCCGCTGCGCGAGCCAAAGGCACCGGCGTACCCGGTGCTACAGCGGAAATGAAACTCTAGTATTGGTGCGGTGTTTCAGGCATTTTCCGCCTGAATGCCCCGCCAGTGCTGGAGTTTTTGTTTTCTATGCGGGCTACAGGTGGTTGCGTACCCACCGCTTCCATTCGTCGAATAGAGCGGGGTGTCGCGCAGCAATGACCGATTTCGACCAGTCACCTGTGCCGTCGCATTTCCAGTAGTCGTCATGGTGCAACGTGGCCGTGCGGCCACCCGCCTCTTCCAGAATGAGCGCGCCCGCAGCGTAGTCCCACGGCTGCTCGCCGGCGTGCAGAAACGCGTCGACGCGGCCGCAGGCCATGTGACACCACTGCAGTACCGATGCGCCGCTCATGCTGAGGTGACGGAACGGGCGATTCTCGAACAACGCAATCCGCAGGCGACCAAGGCGCTTGAAGCGGCCGACTTCCACAGAAGCCTCGGCAAGATGTTTGGTGGCCGTCGGTTTCATGCGTTTGCCGTCGTGCCAGGCGCCGCCATGGCGCAGCGCGTGAAAAATCTCGCCGGTATTGGGGTCCAGCACCACACCCAGCACGCTGCGTCGATGGTGCATCAGCGCAACCGACATGCCGAAATAGCGTTTGCCGTTGGCGAAATTGCTGGTGCCGTCCAGCGGATCCACGCACCAGCACCATTCGGCTTCTCGCCAGATTTTTTTCTGCGCCTCTTCCGCCATCTCCTCGCCCAGCACCGGACAATCGAACAGTGTCGGCAATACCTCGGCCAAGGCCGCCTCGACCGCGCGATCCGCTTCGGTCACCAATGAGCCGTCATGTTTTTTTTCCGCGCTCACATGCTTGAAGCGCGGCATCAGTTCCCGCGCCGAGACTTCGCGCATCAGTGCGATCAGCGGCTCAATCAGCGCCGGAATCTGCTGCGGATCATCATTTGCCGCAGGCGATGGTGCCGTTTGTGTGGAGAAATCGCCGGCGGAGTGCGCAGCGTCGAGATGGGAAGACATGGAAAGGTCCGATTTGAGGCGCCGCTATAATACTCCACCGCTCTCAAACACACCTTCATTTCGCAAATCGTGGCCGCACCGCGTTTTTTCTCCCCGCAGCATCTGCCGCGGCCATTGGTCAACGGCACAAATGTCGAGGTTGGCGAAGACATCGCGCGCCATCTGCAGGTGCTGCGAATGAATGCTGGCGATCATATTGCTTTGTTCGATGGGCAGGGCGGCGAGTTCCCGGCGGAAATCATCGAACTCGGCAAGCGTCGGGCGACGGTCAGTCTGCTGTCATTTGACGACATTGAGCGCGAATCCACACTGTCGATCACACTGGTGCAGGCACTGGCCACCAGCGACAAGATGGATCTGATTGTGCAGAAGGCGGTCGAGTTGGGGGTTGCCATGGTGCAACCAGTGGCCAGCGAGCGGGCGACATTAAAACTGTCCGGAGATCGCGCGGAGAAACGTGCAACGCACTGGCAGTCCATTGCACGCTCCGCCTGCGAGCAATGCGGACGAAATCGGGTGCCGGTTGTTGCCGAGCCGATGGCGCTGGAAGAATGGCTGGCCTTGCCAAAAGACGGTGTGCGGTTGATGCTGCATCCTGATGCCTCAAAATCCTTGATCGAGGCCGTCGGTGAGCAAACCCGCGTTTCGCTGCTGATTGGTCCCGAGGGCGGGTTTTCCGAGCGCGAGCTGGCACTGGCCATGAAACATGGCGTTGACGCCGTTCGCTTTGGCCCGCGCGTGCTGCGCACCGAAACCGCTGGTCTTGCGGCAGTTGCCGCGCTCAATGCCATCGCGGGCGACTTGCGATAAAAATCAGCCAAATCCCGCGTTTGCCGTAAAATTCGCCCTGCGGTTTTGCCAAACGAAAACCGCGCGGCTTTGCCGCCGGTTTTTACTAGCTAAATCCGTCAAAAGTAGATTTTCACTTTTGACGGAACATGTTGATGGCCAAAAACGACCAGAAAAAACTCGAAGTATTCGTGAAGTGGTTTCGCAGTGCGACACCCTTCATTCACGAATTCGGCGGCCGCACCATCGTCATCGCCTTTGGTGGCGAGGTGTTGTCGGATGGTGAGCTGATGCAGCTTGCGCACGACATCAATGTATTGGTCAGCCTGGAAATTCGCGTGGTTCTGGTGCATGGCACGCGGCCGCAGGTTGAAGATCAGCTTCGCCAGCACGGTGTGACTGCACCGCTCATTGACGGCAAGCGCGTGACCGACGACGCGACGCTGAGGTGCGTCAAGGAAGCGAACGGCATCGTGCGCATGGAAATCGAGGCGACGTTGTCGACCGAGCTTGCCAACTCGCCGATGGCCAATGCCGATATTCGTGTGTCATCCGGCAACTTCATCACCGCCAAGCCATTCGGCGTGCGCGACGGCGTGGATTTCATGCACACCGGCATTGTGCGGAAAGTCGATGTCCAGGGTATCAACCGGCGTCTGGATGATGACGAAGTGGTGTTGATTTCGCCGATCGGCTTTTCGCCCACCGGCGATATTTTCAATTGCACGCTGGAAGACGTGGCGACCTCGGTCGCGGTCGCGCTGAAGGCGGAGAAATTGATCTTCCTGACCGAGACGCAGGGTGTTACCGACAGCAAGGAGAAGTTGCTGAACGAATTGACCGCCTTGCAGGCGCAGGAAGCGCTGGGCTCTGTGCGTTATGGGGGACAAACCGAGGACATCCGCCTGTTCCTGCCTTGTGCCATACGGGCGGTGCGCGAAGGCGTGAAGCGGGCGCACCTGATCAGCCGTCACGTTGATGGCGCGCTGCTGATGGAGCTGTTTACGCATCACGGTATCGGCACCATGGTAGTGCTCGATTCGCCCGACCAGATCCGCGATGCCCGTGTCGGCGATATCGACGGCATTCTCGCCATCATCGATCCGCTGGTGGAGCGCGGCATTCTGGTGCCGCGCGATCGCGACGCATTGGAGAAAGAGATCGATCGTTACGTGGTGCTGGCGCAGGAAAACGAAATCATCGGCTGCGCGGCGTTGCATCTCTATCCAGCCGACAAGTCGGCCGAGCTGGCCGGACTGGCGGTCAATCCGTTCTACCGCGACGGCGGCCGTGGCGAGCGCATTCTCAATCACATCGAGAAACGTGCCAAGGACAAGGGAATCAAGACACTGTTTGTACTGTCGACCCAGACCACGCAATGGTTTGTCGAGCGCGGCTTTGCTGAGACCGATGTGTCAAAACTGCCGGCCGACAAGCAGGCCAAGTACAACCGCGAGCGACGCTCGAAGGTTTATATGAAAACGCTGTAACGAGGAAACGAAAATGGCAAGAATGGTGAATTGCGTAAAACTCAAGACGGAGGCCGAAGGCTTGGACTTCCCGCCGTATCCCGGCGCGTTGGGCAAACAACTGTACGAAAGCGTATCGAAGCAGGCTTGGAAGGAATGGCTGGAGCACCAGAAGCGTTTGGTGAATGAGAACCGGTTGAATCTGGCCGATCTGAAAGCGCGCAAATATCTGGAAGAACAGATGACGCGCCACTTCTTCGGTGAGGGTGCCGATCAGGCCTCGGGGTTCGTGCCGCCTGCAGCCTAGGGCTGCCATCGGGTTTGCCATCTGAAATCGTCCGGCCCCGCCGGCGATTTCGACTCGCCAAACCCGAGAAAAGTAGGTTTGTACTTTTCTCGGAAACTAGTCTAACGACTGTGTTTCGCGCTCGAACTCTTCTGCGGTGATGTGGCGGACGTCTTTCCCTTTCACCAGGTAGACCACGTACTCCGACATATTCTTGGCGTGGTCGCCGATGCGTTCGATTGCCTTGGCGATAAACAGAATTTCGATCGCGGCTGAAATCGTGCGCGGGTCTTCCATCATGAAGGTAACGAGCTGACGCAGGACACCACGGAACTGCTCGTCGACGATGGCATCCTGTTTGACTACTTTGCCGGCAGCCGTAATGTCGAGACGCGCGAAGGCGTCGAGCGCAGTACGCAGCATGTCGAGCGCCACGGTGCTGGCGTACTTCACTTCCGAGAATTTGGTCGATAGACGGCGATCCTGTTCGTGAATCAGCTTGGCCATGCGGGCGATCTTTTGCGCCTCATCGCCAATTCGCTCCAGATCGGTAATGGTTTTGATGATAGCCATCACCATGCGCAAATCGCTGGCAGCCGGCTGGCGCTTAGCGATGATGTGCACACAATCATCGTCGATCCCTACTTCAAGTGCATTGACGCGATGGTCATCGGCGATGACCTGATCGGCCAGCGCCATGTCGCCAGCTGCCAAGGCCTCCATCGCGCGGCTGATCTGCTGCTCAACCAAACCGCCCATCTGCAGCACGCGCGAGCGCGCGGCCTCAAGTTCGGCGTCAAATTTCTTGGAAATGTGTTCGTTGCCCATGTTTTGCCAATGTGGGGCATTCAGCCCGATTCAGGAATTGTACGAGTGTAGAGGTGCCTCGTGACAGAAATGTGACGCCAACCGGTCAGGCACCTAGTTTGCGTACCCCGTCCGGACTGGCCAGCAATGCCACATCGGCGCCGCGCCGGGCGAAAAGTCCGTTGGTGACAACGCCGGCAATCTGATTAATGGCGACTTCTACCGAAACCGGGTTGGTGATGGCCATGCCGCGTACATCGAGAATCCAGTTGCCGTTATCGGTGACTACAGCCTTGCCGTCTTTCATCCGCCACTCGGGGTGACCGCCCAGTTTGACCAATTCGCGTGCGACATAGCTGCGTGCCATCGGGATTACCTCGACCGGCAAAGGAAACTTGCCCAGCACGTCAACCAGCTTGGACTGGTCTGCAATGCAGACAAATTTCTCCGACGCAGCGGCAACGATCTTTTCGCGGGTGAGCGCTGCGCCACCGCCTTTGATCATGTGCATGTGGTGAGTAATTTCATCGGCGCCATCGACGTAGATCGATAGCGTGCCGGCGTCGTTCAGCTCCAGCACTTCGATGCCTGCTTCCTTCAGTAGTTTGGTGCTGGCCTCCGAACTTGAGACCGCTGCCTTGATGCGGGTAGCAATTTTTGCCAGTTCGGCGATAAAGAAATTCACCGTCGATCCGGTGCCGACACCGATAATCGTGTTGTCGGGAACATAGGCGATTGCGGCCTGTGCAGCGGCTTGTTTGAGTGCGTTTTGATCCATGTGAGGTTTTTCCCGGTAAGGCGAAAAGAATAGCGGAATTCCTGCTACATTTGTCCCGGAATCCGTCATTTTCAGGGAATCGTGTGAAGCAGGATTATTTGAAGCGCATCTTGAGCGCTCGCGTGTATGACGTTGCCATTGAGAGCCCACTGACCGTTAGTGAGGGCATGTCTGAGGCATTGGGTAACCAGGTGCTGCTGAAACGCGAAGACTTGCAACCGGTGTTCTCGTTCAAGCTGCGCGGCGCTTATAACAAGATGGCGCATCTCACCGCAGCGGAGCTGAAGCGCGGCGTGATTTGTGCGTCCGCCGGTAATCACGCACAAGGAGTGGCGCTGGCAGCGCAGAGGCTCGGCTGCAAGGCAACCATCGTGATGCCGGTGACGACGCCGGCTATCAAGGTTCAGGCGGTGTCTCGCAGGGGCGCCGATGTAGTGCTGTATGGCGACAGCTATCACGAAGCGGGATTGCATGCCAAAAAGCTGTCCGCGCAAAAGAAGCTGACCTATGTGCATCCCTATGACGATCCGCTGGTCATTGCCGGGCAAGGCACCATTGGCATGGAAATCCTGCGCCAGTATCAGCATCCGATTGACGCCATTTTTGTTCCGGTAGGTGGTGGCGGGCTGATTGGCGGTATTGCTGCTTACGTAAAGGCGCTGTCGCCGAAGACCCGCGTCATCGGTGTCGAGCCAGTGGATTCGAACGCGATGTACCAGTCGCTGAAAGCGAACAAGCGAGTGACACTGTCGCACGTCAATCTGTTTGCCGATGGCGTAGCGGTTAAGCAGGTGGGCGAAGAGACCTTCAAGCTAGCCAAACAGCTGGTGGACGAAGTCGTGCTGGTCGATACCGACGAAATCTGCGCGGCGATCAAGGATATCTATCAGGACACGCGTTCGATCATGGAGCCGTCAGGCGGCCTAGCCTTGGCAGGCATCAAGCGTTACGTTGAGCGCGAAAAAAGCAAGGGCAAGACCTTTGTCGCGATCTGCTGTGGTGCCAATATGAACTTTGATCGCCTGCGGTTTGTGGCCGAACGCGCGGAGGTGGGTGAGCACCACGAGGCGCTATTGGCGGTGACGGTGCCGGAGGCCCGTGGCAGCTTTCGCCGGTTTTGCGAATTGCTGGGCCCGCGCAGCGTCACTGAATTCAATTACCGAATCGCGGACGCTAAGCAGGCGCACCTGTTTGTCGGTGTTGCGGTGAAGGGCCGCAATGAAGCAAAAACCTTAGTCGGCCATTTCAATCGCCACGGTTTCAAAACCGTGGATATGACCGAAAACGAGATGGCCAAGCTGCATGTGCGCCATCTTGTGGGTGGGCGCTCACCATTGGCAAAAGATGAGCGAATTTATCGGTTCGAATTTCCGGAAAAGCCCGGCGCGTTAATGACGTTCTTGACCAGCATGAGCCCTAACTGGAACATCAGCTTGTTCCACTACCGGAATCATGGTGCGGACGTGGGCCGGATTCTGGTGGGTTTGCAGGTGCCGACTAACGAGCGTGCCGGATTCTCGCGATTCCTGAAGACGCTGGGTTACGAGTACGTCGATGAAACGGCGAATCCGGCGTATCGGCTGTTTCTTGAGTGATTAGCTGATTGCGGCTTTTTTTGCCGCATCAAGGTCGCATCCGCCAATTGGCTCCTGTTTTCGCACTACCAGCGTCCAATCTTCGCTGAGGCTGGTTGCGTGGCGCGCGGCCAGGTAGTAGCGGGTGCAGGGCTCAACGGTGAACGGCAACGTTTTCTGAGTGGCGTTGCGGAAAACGGAGGGTTTCTTGGAGCGCAATAGCAGCGTGTGCTTGCCGGCCTCAATACGCGGTTCGTTGTTGATCTGGTACTCGCCATCGATGGCAACGACCAGCACCGGATAGTCGTTCAGTTCGGTCGTGGCGGTTTCAAAGTCGCCGCGGATCTGCGAGTAGATCGTGCTGCAACCTGCCAGCAATGAGAGCGAGGCAGCGAATGTGGGAGCAAACAGTTTTTTCATAAGGCCTCCAGGTGCGCGATAGACAGAAGAGCTTCTGTTGATACGCTTGAAGGCCGATTCCGGTTTACCGGGGTGCCGGCTATAGCTCGCGAATCAGGCGGCAACTATTCTGGCCAGTTGCGGATGTATTGCTTGAGGAGCTTGTTCTCGAAATCCACATCCTTGATCGCGCTACGGGCAATGTCGTGAAATGACAGGATGCCGACCAGCGCACCGTGATCCATGACCGGCACATGTGTGATGTGCAGTTCTGTCATCAGCCCGCGCAGGTGATCGACAGTGTCGTCGGGCTTGGCAACAGGTGGATTGACTTTCATAACATTGCGGCAGGTCGCCTGCATCAATGCTCCACCGTGGGTATTCAGGCCTTTCAACAACTCACGCAGGGTGATCAGACCGAGCATTTCGCCGCTTTCGGTGATGAGAACGGAGCTGATGCCGCTTTTGACCATGAGTGCGACTGCCTCCGAAACCACTACTTCAGGGCCAACTGAAAACAATCGATGGTCCGGTGATTGGTTTGCTTTGTCCTTGAGAAGTTCGGCAACAGTGGAGGTGCTCATGGCGGTGACGGGAGAGAGTAATGGAAGCAGGATAGCAAAAAAGTCCTGCCCCTCCGGACGCGACAGCCAAAACTAAACGCCTACTTGATAACGCGCAGATTGCCGCGTGGCGGCCCTTTGGGTTTGTCTGGCGAACTGTCGGGTTCTTCGCTGTTGCTGGAAGCGGTTTCGGGTGCAACGGAAATTGCGGGTGTGGTTGGCACGGATTGCAGCGTCGGTGCAGGCGGTGGCGTAGCAGCAGAACTTTCTGGTGCCGACTCGGCTTCAAAAAACATTCCTCGCCCATTCTCGCGCGCAAATACGCCCTGAACCGCATAAACCGGAACGGCGATTTCGCGAGACACGCCATTGAAACGGGCGGAGAACTGGATCAGGTCGTTGCCGACGGTCAAATTGCGTGTTGCCTGCAGGCTGATCGACAGCACAATCTCGCCGTTCTTGACGTATTCCATCGGCACACGGGTGTTCTGGTCCACCTTGATGCTGAGATAGGGCGTAAAGCCGCAATCCGCGCACCACTCGTAGATGGCGCGGATGAGATAGGGCTTGGTGGAAAGTTCTGTCATCTTGACTGATGGGACAGGCTGGATGCGCCGGAATTCACAATCCCTAGCTTGCAGCGGATTGTGACCGCTCGGTAGCGACCAGGTTGCAACATGCCGGGGCCTCATGACCCCGGATGCGCAATTATTTCCGCATCGCCTTTTCGGATGCGGTCATCGAGTCGATGAATGCCTGACGGGAGAACAGGCGCTCGGCGTATTTCAGCAGCGGCGCCGCAGCTTTCGGCATTTCAACCTGGTAGTGCTCGAGGCGCCAGAGCAGCGGCGCGATGGCCACATCCAGCATCGAGAACTCGTCACCCAGCATGTGCTTCTGCTTGACGAAGATTGGCGCCAGCTGGATCAGGTTCTCGCGGATGTAGAGGCGAGCCTTGTCGTGCTGGTTCTGCTTGCCGCGCTCCAGCGTATCCACGTGATTGAAGATTTCGTTTTCCATGCGGAACAGGATCAGACGTGCGCGTGCGCGCATCACCGGGTCGGCCGGCATCAATTGCGGATGCGGGAAGCGCTCGTCGATGTATTCATTGATGATGTTCGATTCGTACAGGATGAGATCGCGCTCGACCAATACCGGCGTGCGATTGTATGGGTTCATCACCGCCAGGTCTTCCGGCTTGTTCATCAGATCCACATCGAGAATCTGAAAATCCATGCCTTTTTCGTACAGAACGATGCGGCAGCGGTGGCTAAATGGGCAGGTGGTTCCCGAGTACAAGGTCATCATGGCGGCTTACCTGTTTTCTTTCTTGTAAAAAGTTCGAATTCTTAAAATGCCAAGCCGCGCATCGTGGCGCGGCTGGTTTGCTTCATGAAAGACGCAACAGCTATTTGACGTCTTTCCAGTACTCGTGCTTCAGCCAGAGCGTGACAAAGAAGGCGAGCGTCAAAAAGAACAGCACCAGCACGCCGAGTTGGGTGCGATTTACGCGCGCCGGCTCACCCATGTAAGTCATGTAATTGACGAGATCAGCAACAAAGCGATCATATTCCGCCGCACTCATTGTGCCTGCACGGTCGGTCGTCAGCTTCATGATCGGATCCTTGTGCTCGCCGTGGCCTGGCTTCTCGCCGACCTTGGTTAGAACCTGGGTTCCCTGCAGGTCGTGCAGTACATTCGGCATGCCAACATTCTTGAATACAACGTTGTTCCAGCCGGTGGGTGCCGCGTCGTCACGATGAAAGCTGCGCAGGAATGTGTAGAGCCAGTCGGAGCCACGGACACGCGCGACCAGCGTCAGGTCAGGCGGTACGCCACCAAACCACTCCTTGGCGTCTTTCGGATCTAGCGCAGACACCATGGTGTCACCGAATTTGTCGGTGGTGAACATCAGGTTGTCCTTGATCTGCTGTTCGGTCAGGCCAATACCAGTCAGCGCGCTGTAACGCATAAACGCCGCATTATGGCAGTTCAGGCAATAGTTGACGAAGCTGCGGGCGCCGCGTTGCAGCGACGCTTGATCGTGCAGGTTAATCGGGGCCTTATCCAAAGGCACATCTCCGCCGCCCGAGGCGAACGCGGTCGAGATGCCGATGGCTGCGACGGCGAATGCTCGTTGCAGGGTGAGGTATACGGTTTTCATTAGTAGGTCACCCTTTCCGGTTCCGGAAGTTCTTTGTCTTTGGCGGTATACCAGGGCATCAAGATGAAGAAGGCAAAGTACACAGCCGTCAGGATGCGCGCGACCAGTGTGGCGAAGTCCATGCCGCCAACCAGCGGCAAGCCCTTCGGCAGTTGGCCCCATACTGTGGTCGGCACAACACCGAGGTAGCCAAGCACCAGGAAGCTGATGACAAAAGCGGTAAGGAACCACTTGTAGATCGGTCCGCGATAGCGAATCGATTTGACCTTGCCGCGATCCAACCAGGGCAAGGCAAACAGGATCAAGGTCGCCGCGCCCATCACGGCCACGCCCCAGAACTGGGTACCAAAGTAAGACGGCACCGCACGCAGCATGGCGTAGAACGGCGTGAAGTACCAGACGGGGGCAATGTGTTCAGGTGTCTTCAGCGGGTCAGCGGGAACGAAGTTCGGTGCCTCCAGGAAGTAGCCACCCATTTCAGGGGCAAAGAACACGATGGCCGAGAACACGGCGAGGAACACCACCACGCCAACGATATCCTTGATGGTGTAGTAGGGATGGAACGGAATGCCATCCTTGGGAGTGCCGTCAGCCGACAGGTTTTTCTTGATCTCGATGCCGTCCGGATTGTTGGAGCCAACTTCGCGCAAGGCCATCAAGTGCGCGGCTACCAGACCCAGTAAAACCAGCGGAATCGCGATAACGTGGAATGCGAAGAAGCGATTCAGCGTGGCATCGCCCACGTTGTAATCGCCGCGAATCCATACCGCCAGATCTTCGCCAATGAACGGAATCGCGGCGAACAGATTGATGATCACCTGTGCGCCCCAGTACGACATCTGACCCCACGGCAGCAGGTAGCCAAAGAACGCTTCCGCCATCAGGCAGAGATAGATCATGCAGCCGAACACCCACAGCAGCTCACGCGGCTTGCGATACGAGCCGTACATCAGGCCGCGCATCATATGCAGGTAGACCACGATAAAGAACATCGAGGCACCGGTGGAGTGCATGTAACGGATCAGCCAGCCGCCGGTCACGTCGCGCATGATGTACTCGACCGACGCGAAAGCGAGCTTGGCGTCGGGCTTGTAGTTCATGGTGAGGAAAATACCGGTGACGATCTGCATCACCAAGACCAGCATCGCTAGCGAGCCGAAGTAGTACCAGAAGTTGAAGTTCTTCGGCGCGTAATAGTCGGTCAGCTGCTCTTTGTACAGCTTAACCAGCGGGAAGCGGGCATCGGCCCAGACGATCGCCTTGCCGAGGATACCGGGAATCGGCGGCTCGATCGCAGCTTTTGGGGTATGCGCCATCGACTATGCTCCTTTGATATCGGCGTCGATCGTCAGCGTGGTGCCTGAGATCTTGTACGGGGTGACGATCAGATTCTTTGGTGCCGGCATGCCTTTGAATACGCGGCCGGCCATGTCGAATTTCGACTGATGGCAGGGGCAAAAGAAACCGCCCGGCCAATCCGCACCCAAGTCAGCAGGGCCGATTTCCTTGCGGTAGGTTGGCGAGCAACCTAAATGGGTGCAAACACCCTTGACGACGAAATATTCAGGGTTGCTGGAACGGTGCGCATTCTTGGCAAAGGCCGGCTGGCTGGAGTCGTTAGATTGCGGATCGGCCAGCAACGCGTCGTTTTTTGCCAGCTGCGCCACCATTTCCGGGCTACGACGGATGATCCAGTGCGGTGCACCGCGATATTCGATGGTCACCAGCTGACCCGGCTCGACCTTGGAGATGTCATAGTCAACCGGAGCCCCCGCCGCCAAGGCACGCGCTGAGGGGAACATGCTGCCGACAAAGGGCACGGCAACTGCTGCCCCGGCGCCAGCGCCCACGACAGACGAGGCGATTATCAGGAAGCGGCGCTTCTTGGGATCAACTTCATTCAGGACGATTGCGCTCATGGAATCGGATCTTTTTAGCGATTTTTTGGCGCCGGAATCAGCATAAATGCTGCGGGCGGCAGAAGGGTGGAGAAACAACCCCGTATTTTAGCCGATAGCCCCTGCAAACTTAAAGCCCCCGGCGGCACAGATTGGCCTTCAATCGATGCGTTGACAGCCGCAGCGCTAGGCGCATAGAGTGGATTTTGCGGGACGCAGGGAACCCTATAACTTTCAAAACCCGGGGGCAATAAATGAGTTTTACGTCTGAATTCAAGGAGTTTGCGGTCAAAGGCAACGTGGTCGATCTGGCGGTAGGCGTCATTATCGGGGGCGCTTTTGGCAAGATTGTCGATTCGGTAGTCAACGATCTGATCATGCCGATAGTGGGCAGAGTACTTGGGAACCTCAATTTCGCTGACATGTTTATTGCCTTGAAAGACGTGCCGCCGGGCACGGCGATGACCTTGGAGGCAGTCAAAAAAGCCGGGGTGCCCGTTTTTGCCTACGGCAATTTCATTACGATTGCTCTCAACTTTGCGATTCTGGCGCTGATCATCTTCATGATGGTCAAGCAGATCAACCGGCTGAAAAAGGAGGCGCCACCGGCCCCGCCAGCGGCTACTCCGGAAGATGTACTGCTGCTTCGCGAAATTCGCGACTCACTAAGAAAGTAGGCACTAACTGTATTAATACTCCTTAATGGCGGCGGGCTCTGCCCGCCGCTTTCATTTTCCCCGATTGAATTATCCGCTTTCACCCCCATCTCAGTCCTTCTGGCTTAACTGTCTCTCTTCTATGCGCCGTCTCTGGTTGATATTTGCCGAATTTGTCGCCATTACGTTGGCGGTTGTTTTCGTTGTGACGCTGATTCGCCCGGACTGGAATCCCTGGCGGCGCAATGTGGTTGAAATTCGTGAGGCCGGTGCGCCGGCGGGTGGTTTGCTGGCGGTGGCCAATCCGGCGGGCGTGCGCACAACTTATGCCGACGCCGCCAAGAAAGCCATGCAATCGGTGGTGAACATTTCCTCGTCGCGCGAAGTGCGGCTGCAGCGGCATCCGTTGCAAAACGACCCGCTGTTCCGCCGTTATTTCGGCCAACCCGAAGAACAGGATGGCGAATCGGAAATGCAGGGGTCGCTGGGCTCCGGCGTGATCATCAGCGCCGACGACAAGGGAAGCTATGTGCTGACCAATGATCATGTGGTCAGCGGCTCGAACGATATCCAATTGGCGTTTTCGGACGGCCGCGTGATCCCGGCCAAGGTGGTCGGTTCGGATCCCGAAACCGATCTGGCCGTTTTGCGCGTTGAAGGCAAAGGCTTGACGCCAATTACACTTGGGCAATCGGACAAATCCCAGGTCGGCGATGTGGTGCTTGCGATTGGTGACCCGTTTGGCGTCGGTCAGACGGTGACGCTGGGCATCATCAGCGGGCTGGGCCGCAATCGTCTCGGTGTGAACCGCTACGAAAACTTCATTCAGACCGACGCGGCGATCAATCCCGGCAATTCGGGTGGCGCGCTGGTGGATATCAACGGTAATCTAATTGGCATCAATAGCGTCATTTATTCGCGTACCGGCGGCTCGCTGGGTATCGGCTTTGCCATCCCGGTGTCCATGGCCAAGGACGTGATGGAGCAAATCATCGCCGAGGGCTCGGTCACACGGGGCTTTATCGGCATTGCACCGCAGGACATCACGCCCGAATTGGCGGACTCGCTCAAGCTCAGCGCCGCCCGCGGTGCGTTGGTCGCGCAGGTGACGCGGGGCGGACCGGCAGACAAGGCCGGCATGAAAGTTGGCGACGTTATTGTTGGCGTCGAAGGAAAATCGATTCAGGACAGCGTGGCGGCGATGGCTGCGATTGCGTCATTGAAGCCCGGTGCCAATGCCAAATTCAAAGTGACGCGCAATCAGCAGGATCTCGAACTAACGGTGACTATCGCCAAGCGCCCAAGGCCCCAGCGGGTGCGCCAATAACACGCTGGATCGGGTCTAAGTTTCTGCTTCAGGCTTTTGACCGACGAATATCTGCGCCACAAAAATGCCGGCTTCGTAGAGGATGTAAAGCGGCACGGCCAGGAGAAACTGCGACAGCACATCGGGCGGGGTAAAAATAGCGCCGATGACGAAGGCGCCGACAAAGACATAGGGCCGTATGTCTTTGAGCTTTTCCACCGAAATGAAGCCCATCTTCACCAGCAATACCACCACCACGGGCGTCTCGAAGGTGATGCCAAACACCACGAACATCGATAGCGCGAAGCCGAAGTATTTCTCGATATCCGTCATCCACGCCACGCCCTGTGGTGCGAATGAAGCCATGAATTTGAAGATGGTCGGAAAAATCAGGAAATAGGCAAACGCCATCCCGGCAAAAAACAATAGCGTTGACGACATTACCAGCGGCAGGACGAATTTCTTTTCGTGTTGATAGAGTCCCGGCGCGACGAATGCCCAAGCCTGGTAAAGCACATAGGGCAGCATGATCAAAAACGACGTGAGGGCCGCAATTTTCATCGGCACCAGAAACACGCCGACCACGTCGGTGGAAATCATCTGGCCGCCAGCCGGCAGTGCCGCCATCAATGGTTGGGCGAATAGCGAGTACAGTACAGGCCACGTCGGCCAGAGATAGGACGTAAAGAACAGCACGATGAACACGACCAGAACGCGGATCAGCCGATCGCGCAGTTCAAACAGGTGCGAAAGAAAAGTGTCCTGGGGCGATTCGCTCATGATGCCTTGCGTCTGACCGGCTCAATGCCGAAATCGAATGAGGTTTGCGACGGGAATGACTGTACCGGCGCCGGCGTATCGGTGCGTGGCACATGAATGGTCATCGGCGCGCCGGTTTCATCGGTAGCGCCCGGAGGCAAGTCTGCTGACGAACTGAATGCCGCGTCCTGCTCTGCCAGCATCGACGCCTGGGTTGTTGCAGTGGTTTGTGCTGGTTCATCCGCCAGCTTGTCGGCTGCCGGTGTTTCAAGTGCTTGGCTAACCTTGTTTGCTTCAGCATTCACCAGGTTTGCATGCTCCTGCGCGCTTTGCTCGAATGCACGCGCGGCTTCCTGAACTTCCTGCTTCACCTTGGAAAGTTCGGACATCTCCATCTCGCGATTGAGGTCCGCTTTGACGGTGGCGACATAGCGCTGCAGGCGGCCGAACAGGTGACCGGCGGTACGCGCGACCTTGGGCAGGCGCTCGGGGCCGAGCACGACCAGCGCCACCACACCGATGACGGCGATTTCCCAGAAGCTGATGTCAATCATGAAGGACTAGGGCTGCGCAAATCGTTGCGCGCGCCGCACGGCAAATCCCTGCAGCCGTCGCGAACGCTGATTGCCGTGCCGGACCGGATTAGCTTTTCTGCTTGTCCTTGACTTCGACGTCAATGGTGGTACCGGACAATTGGTCGGGCTTCTTCTCGGTCTCACCGTCGCCCTTCATGCCGTCCTTGAAGCCCTTGACCGCACCGCCCAAGTCGCTGCCGATATTGCGCAATTTCTTGGTACCGAAAATGAGCAATACGATGACCAGAACGACGAGCCAGTGCCAGATGCTGAAACTACCCATGATGATCTCCTGAATGGTGTTCGGCGGTGCGACGGTGCCATCGACGTCTGCACCCGGAATCGGCCGGGGGACGGATAGTGCCGTTTGTGTCGGACAACGATCGCTGAGGCCGTGCTGCCTTGCTGACAGCCTGCGATCCGGGATTGGCTAGTCGCGCCCCAACATGACGTTTAGCGGTGGTCTGCCGGGGCGATTGCCGAACACATGAATATGCAGATGATACACGTCCTGACGGCCCAGCCGTCCGGTATTGATGGCAGTGCGGAAGCCGTCGGTCAGCCCCTGTTCCTTCGCCAGTACCGGGGCCAGCGCCAGCATCTTGCCGAGCAGCGCCGAATCCTCCGGCGTCGCGTCCGCCAGTGTGGGGATGAATTTCTTCGGGATGATCAGGAAATGCACATCCGCGACCGGCGCAATGTCGTGGAAGGCGAGTACGTCATCGTCTTCGTAGACTTTCTTCGAGGGGATTTCGCCCCGGATGATCTTGCCAAAAATGGTGTCGTTGGTTGCACCCATATCGCCTTGTCCCTCAGCCTTGCCTCGATTTCTTTTCGTCCAGCCCGGATGTGCCTTCGCGGCGTTCCAGCTCCGCCAGCACATCAGCCAGCGGCACATTCTTCGCGGCCAGCATGACCATGGTGTGAAACAACAGGTCGGCAGCTTCCTTGGTCAGGTGAACTGCGTCATCACTTTTTGCAGCAAGGATCGCTTCAGTGGCTTCTTCGCCGACTTTTTTCAGGACAGCATCCAGACCCTTTGCATACAGCGACGCAACGTAGGACGACCCGGCTTCCGCGTCCTTGCGCGCAAGCAATGTGGACTCAAGACGAAACAGAATTTCCTGATTGGACATGGCGGATCTAGCCGGCAAATTTGCCCGGCGATGTTAGCACGGGGTCCGATTCACTCGTCAGCACCCAGGCACCATCGGCCAGGCGATTGAAGAAGCAGCGGCGCCGGCCGGTGTGACAGGCGATACCGCCGACTTGCTCGACTTTCATCAGCAGCGTATCGCCATCGCAATCCAGTCGTAGCTCGCGCACGTGCTGGATGTGGCCCGAGGTCTCGCCCTTTTTCCAGAGCGCTTTTCTTGACCGCGACCAATAATGTGCGTCACCGGTTTCCAGCGTGAGTTTCAACGACTCGCGATTCATGTACGCGAGCATCAGCACTTCGTTGGTGGTTGCGTCCTGGGCAATCGCTGGCACCAGACCGTGCTCGCTCCATTTCACCGCATCCAGCAGTGTTGCCGTGGTGTTCATTGCCGTACCTCGATGCCGCGCTGGGCCATGCGTTGCTTGGCCTGCTGCACAGTGAATTCGCCGAAGTGAAAAATGCTCGCGGCGAGCACGGCGTCTGCTTTTCCTTCGGTAACGCCATCAGCGAGATGATCCAAGTTGCCGACGCCGCCAGAGGCGATTACCGGCACGCTGACTGCTTCGGCTATCGCGCGTGTCAGTGCAAGATCGAAGCCCGATTTGGTGCCGTCGCGATCCATGCTCGTGAGCAGTATTTCGCCAGCGCCCAGTTCGGTAACCCGCTGTGCCCACTCGACCGTATCCATGCCGGTGGCGGTACGGCCGCCGTGGGTGAACACTTCCCAGCCATCGCCGCTGGCGCGTTTGCGTGCATCGATTGCCACGACGATGGCCTGCGAGCCGAAGCGATCGGCCGCGTCCTTGACCAGTTGCGGGTTCGTCACCGCTGAGGTGTTGATGCTGATCTTGTCCGCACCAGCGTTCATCAACCGGCGCACGTCATCGACGGCGCGAATCCCACCACCGACCGTCAGCGGAATGAATACCTGATCGGCCACCCGCTCGATAATGTCGAGAATCAGTCCGCGCTGGTCGGAGCTGGCGGTGATGTCGAGAAAGGTGATTTCGTCCGCGCCTTCATCGTTGTAGCGCTTGGCGATTTCCACCGGATCGCCGGCGTCGCGCAGGTTGACGAAGTTGACGCCTTTGACCACGCGGCCGGCGTTGACGTCGAGACAGGGAATGATGCGTTTGGCTAACAAGATTTTCTCTGCAATATCTAGGTGAAACTCAAGCACTGGTGCGGCAGCCGGGGCGAAAATAGCCTGAACGCCGCACCAGTGCTTGAGTTTGTATGTGTTGTGCTACGGGGCGTTGCAAGTGAGCAGCGCAGAAAAGCTCAGCTACCTTGCGTCAGCGCCAGCGCTTTCTTGAAATCCAGCGTGCCCTCGTAAATCGAGCGACCGGCGATCACGCCCATGATGCCTTCTTCTTCAACTGCCTGCAGTTTCTTCACATCGTCCAGATTGTGCAGGCCGCCGCTGGCAATCACGGGAATGGTCAGCTCCTTGGCAAGCTTCACCGTCGCATCGATATTCACGCCGGAGAGCATGCCGTCACGGCCGATGTCGGTGTACAGCACCGCTTCCACGCCGTAATCCTGAAAACGCTTGGCGAGGTCGATCACATCATGGCCGGTCAGCTTGGACCAGCCGTCGGTGGCGACTTTGCCGTCCTTGGCGTCGAGTGCGACGATGATATGGCCGGGAAATGCATCGCAGGCTTCGTGCAGGAAGCCGGGGCTTTTTACCGCAGCGGTGCCGATCACGATCCAGGTAATCCCGTCGTCGAGATAGCGCTCGATGGTTTCCAAATCGCGAATGCCGCCGCCGAGCTGGATCGGAATGTCCTCTCCGTCCTCGCCTTGCATGGCGGAGACGATTTGCTTGATCGCGGTTTCGTTCTTCGGTTTGCCGGCAAATGCGCCATTGAGATCGACCACGTGCAAACGCTGCGCACCCAGCTCTTTCCATTTCGCCGCCATCTGGCCGGGCTGGTCGGAAAAGACCGTTGCCGATTGCATCTCGCCTTGCTGAAGGCGCACGCACTTCCCGTCTTTGATATCGATAGCCGGAATGATCAACATCGTCGTCAGTTGGAGAGGAGGAAAAAGAAAACCGGAAAGAGGGCGATTGAGGTGGACGTGTGTGCAACCAGCGACAGTGTGTCGGTCAGGGTTGCCAGGTCAGAAAGTTGCGATAGAGTGCGAGTCCGGCGCGATGGCTTTTTTCGGGATGGAACTGGGTCGCGAAAATATTATCGCGCGCAATCGCCGCGGTAAAGGGGCCGGAATAGTCGGTGACTGCCATGGTGACGCCGGGGTCTGTCGGATCGCAGTAGTAGCTGTGTACGAAGTAGAAGCGCTCGCCGCTGGATATATCTTGCCATAAAGCATGCGGCGCCGTTTGGCGAACTTCGTTCCATCCCATGTGCGGCACTTTGAGGGTGCGGTCGGCGGGTCGGAATCGTCTGACACTGCCGGTAAAAATGCCTAAGCCCGGGGTGTCGCCTTCCTCGGAAAAATCGAACAGCATCTGCATGCCGACGCAAACGCCCATAAACGGTTTGCTGCGCGCGGCATCGCGAACGGCGGCTTCGAGCCCACTTGCCCGCAGATGCCCCATGCAATCCGGCATCGCGCCCTGGCCGGGAAACACCACGCGGTCTGCGGCGCTGACCTCGGCAGGCGAGCCGCTGATTGCGACCTCAAACGGCAAGCCGGATTCGCGCGCGACAAACTCGAACGCCTTGGCCACCGAACGCAGGTTGCCCATGCCGTAATCGACCACCACCAGTTTTTTCATCGGCAACGCCAGGGATGAATTAGAGAGCGCCCTTGGTAGACGGCAGGATACCCGCCGCACGCGGATCGACCTCACAGGCCATACGCAGTGCGCGGCCGAAGGCCTTGAAGATGGTCTCGGCCTGATGGTGCGAGTTCACGCCGCGGAAGTTGTCGATATGCAGCGTCACCAAGGCGTGATTGACGAAACCCTGGAAAAATTCGATGAACAGATCGACATCGAATTCGCCAACCCGGGCACGAGTGTAGTCGACGTGATATTCCAGCCCCGGCCGGCCGGACAGGTCGATCACTACGCGCGACAGGGCTTCATCCAGCGGCACATAGGCGTGCCCATAGCGGCGGATGCCGACCTTATCACCCAGGGCTTTGGCCAGAGCCTGGCCCAGTGTAATGCCGATGTCTTCCACCGTGTGATGCGCGTCAATGTGCAGATCACCAGTTGCTTTCAATTCGATGTCGATCATGCCGTGGCGCGCAATCTGGTCCAGCATGTGATCGAGAAACGGAATGCCGGAATCGAGTTTCGCTTCGCCTTTGCCATCGAGATTGATAGCGATGCGGATCTGCGTTTCTTTGGTGTTGCGGGTGACGTCGGCGGTTCTCATGATCAAGTCAGGGTCGGATCAATTCTTGCAAAGCGGCAATCAGGGCGTCGTTCTCGTCCGGGGTGCCCACGGTCAGTCGCAGGGTGTTGCTCATCAGCGGGTGAGCGTTGCTGGTGTTCTTGACAAGGATTCTACGCGACAGCAGCGCGTCGAAGGTTTGCGTGGCGTTGAGTGGGTCTGCGAAGCGAACTAGAATGAAATTGGCGGCGGATGGGAACACGGTGACGCCCGGCAGGGCCGATAGCGCTGCCGCGAGGCGCGTGCGCTCGTCCTGTAGCAATCGCGTCTGCGCCAGCATCGCATCGTAGTGCTGCATGGCGAACATCGCCGCGGCCTGCGTCAGCGCATTGATGTTGTATGGCAGGCGTAGCTTGTCGAACTCGTTCAGCCATTGGCTGCGACCGAACAGCATGCCGAGGCGAATGCCCGCCAGCCCAAGCTTGGATACGGTACGCATCAGCACCGCATTAGGGTAGCCGGTGATCCGGTTGAGGAAGCTTTCAGTGGAGAAGGCGAAATACGCTTCGTCGATCACCACCAATCCGCCGTATTCCGCCGTCGCCGCGATCACCGCATCAATCGCATCGCGATCGAACAGGTTACCGGTGGGATTGTTGGGATAGGCTAGAAACGTCACCGCCGGTTTGGACTCACGTACCGTGGCAACCGTCGCTTCAACATCGAGCGTGAAGTCCGCGCGTAACGGCACGCCGACGTAACGCAGGCCGCAGAAGGTCGCGATCATTTTGAACATGACAAATGCCGGTTCGACCGATAGCAGTGTTGCCCCGGGTTTTGCCGCCGCCATGGCGATCAACTGAATGATTTCGTCCGAGCCGTTGCCCAGCAGGATGTCCAATTCGCCCGGCACCTGCATAGCGTTGCGGGTGGCTTGCTTGAGCGCATCCGCGCCGGCCGGCGGGTAACGATTCAGCGAGGCCTTTGCCAGTGCTTCGCTCAATCCGGCACGCAGCGATTCCGGAAACGCAAAAGGATTCTCCATCGCGTCCAGCTTGGTCAGCCCTGCTGCGGGTTGGACGTGGTAGGAGGTCAGCTCGCTGATTTCAGGGCGAACGACATATTGCGTACTCATGAGCCGGATTTCTCGCGATGGAACTCCGCGATCACCTCAATCTTGCCAATGATGTTCGAATTGAACTCCTGCAGCTCCTCGGCGGGTACCCACAGCTCCTGATGCATGGCCGCACCAACCGTTTTTACTTCGAACTTCCGAACATAATCAGCGTTCACGTTGAACGCGGTTACAAATCCCGAACCGCTTTCTGGCACATTCCAGTCTCGTGCAATCTGGGTCGCGTATTCCTCGTTCATGACCGGATAGAAAATTGGCTGCTCGGGTAGCCGTGGCGGAAACGTCAACCAGCCGGAGTCTGCGATCAGAGCCAGCTCTTTGGGGCCAACGGGGCGAAACAGCCGCAAGACGGACATCTTCTGTATCCCTATTCCAAACGCAAATCCGCCGACTGCGCATGCGCCTCAAGGCTTTCCGCACGGGCCAGTGTGGCCGCAACCTTGCCCAACGTCTGCGCACCACTTTGCGAGACTTGAATCAGCGAAGTGCGTTTCTGGAAATCGTATACGCCCAGCGGGGAAGAGAAACG
>JAEUNB010000057.1 GCA_016790625.1 Betaproteobacteria bacterium
GGAGGAAACGTGCCAAGAAAACCGAACCCACCACCTGACGACAAAGAGCAGTCCAAGAGATTTCTTGAGGCTGCTTTAGCAGTTGACGCGGACAAGACGGGCGCAAATTTCAAGCGGGCAGTGCAAATCATCATCCCTGCCGCAAACAAGAAAAGTAAGCTGCCCAAGAGCGGCTAGTGTAAATCCGGCCTGTTGATCGGACTTAGTGGGTGCGATTGTTGGTAGTCATCAACAAACGAGCTAATTTCTTCGGGAAGCCAACGCTCAAGAATTATTGGCGTCTTGCTCAATGAGTCAACGAGCGGTCTGTCTTCCACTTTCTGGTTAATCCTGCTCTCAGAATGGCGGCGAATGTGCCACGCAAGCAAATCGGCGGCCTGCAAAGGCAGCATGTCGCGGTCGCTGGCAAAGGACAGCATCCCGAACTGATCGCCTCGTGGAGAGGCCTCATATAGCTGTCGCGCATAGTCCGTCATAAACCCGGCTCGGCGCTCAAATCCTTTTCCCTGGGTGTCGAATACGAAGTTTATTTTTTCGTTCGGATAGTCTTGGCCGTAGTGCTCCAAGGTTTTGTGAATGATCTGATTGAAGCATAGCCAGTATGGGTGATCTACGGTTTCCGGCAGATAGCCCTTAGCAGCAGAGCGGTATGCTTTGTGACCAACCAGCGACGCAATCCCGCCAAGCACATGCCGATTGATGATCTCAATGAGCCGTTCTAACTTTCGATCTCTGACGGTATCATCCCAGCCACGAAATTGGCCATGCCGCCCGTTTGCATCAGACATTTTCAGGTGAGTAATCTTGGGTTCTGCCTGCAATTCGGCATCCCAAGCATCAGAAAATGCTTTCCAGCGCTCAACGGTCGCGATGTATCCGGCGAGCACACAAATGTCGCCTTTGCCATCCGTTCCGCTGTCATCAAGGAAAATAGTAAGCATTGCCAGTTTTCGGTGCTCTCTCATGCGCCTTGGCAGGCCGCAAACAAGCGCATCAATCATTTCAGTTGCTAAACTCATTGTACCCTCCAGCGCGATATTGGGTACGGCAAGTACAATATCGCGCTGGAAAAGCGCGCCAGTGCTGGAGTTTGTCTTGAGGTCGCTTCTTAAAACCATCACTCCGTTCGTGGTACGGAAGGCGGGGTTTCGCATCGCATGCGATGCGCCGCCGAGCGCCTGAGCCCGATGCAGCGGGCTCAGGCTGTCGAACCACAAGCGAACTACATCTAAACAACAATTTGAATCAATGCCCTTCGACAAGCTCAGGGCGAACGGTGGGTTTTCAGAAGTACCCTTGAATGTGCGGGCTAAAGTCATGCTCAGGTTCGCCAGATTCGCGGCGGCACCGCCGCCAGTCCACAAACAGGTTGCCGAACAATTTTCCACCATTCCGTGCATAGTGCGCCCACCGTCTCGGCGGAATTTCCCGACACGCGTCCGACCAGCGTGCCGTCGATCAAACTCACGCCCGCTTGAAGCCCCGCCGGCAACGGCACCTCGCGGCAGGCATCGCGCAACACGACGCCCTGCACTTCGTCGCAGCGAGGCGATCGCACGACGAAAGTCGCGAACACGTGATCGCCGGCCAAACCCAACGGCGAATCGAGCAGCGCATCGCCCGCGCGCAACCAGCCCTGCTCGCACCAGCGCAGCCGTCCCGCGACGTTGATGCGCATCACCTGCCGCACGTCCCCATGATCGAACGCTTCGCCCGCGCGTTGCCGGCCCAGGCAGGCGATTTCCCAGCCGATAAAACTCGCATCCGGCACCAACTCGACCGTGAGCGCGTTGCGCGCGCGGGTGCGGTCGAAGTAAATCGTTTCCTGCGGCAGCCATTCGATGACGGCGCCCGGTGCTGCTGACAGCTTCACCGACTGCGAGGCTGAACTGTCCTCGCAGCGATACCAGCGCGTCGCACCCGGCGTGGTGATCAGCGCATGCGCGCCCGCATCGAGTTTCGCGCTGATCGCAATCCGGTCTCCACCCGCGATCCCGCCCGGCGGATGCACGATGATGCTGTGGCACACCGCATCGCCTTCCGGATACAGCGCCTTCTGCACCACTAGCGGGCCGCGATGGCGCTTGTCGCGCAGTACCGAGCGATTGCCCTCGCGAACAAAGCCGAGTTGCAGATCGGCCTCCCAGCCGCTTTTCATGCTTGCGTTCATGCATGGCAGTATCGCAAACGGCTGCGGTGTTGAACGGATAACTTGCGTGTTGCGAGGCGGATTAAGGGCAAACATGTTGGCAACAAACTTTGCAACATACATGCCAAACGATTTGTTCAAGCAAATGATGCGCTTGGCATGACCAAGGTGTGATCGCAGCTATTTATCTGGACCGATGCGCGCGATTCGGGTGCGCGACTTCACATCGCGCACCGAAAAGAGGCTGCCTTGTTACGAAACAAGACTTCGGGCGAAGAAATTGCTGATGATGCCAGCGAACAGCATACCAATCGCGAACAATATCCAGCGATACCGCAACCACACAGCATGGAGGTCTGACAGCCGGGCGAAGATATCGACTGGATATGCAGCGCAGTAGGCCACATTGGCCAACACCGCCAGCAGGAACAAGCTCTGTGCAAGCTCGGGTACCAAACGCCCCTCGGACTGCGGCCACCCGGCAAAGAGGTGCGCCAATACAATCAACACCAGAACGAGGTTGTAGACAATTCGCATCCGCTCCCAGTAGCGGATGGCGTCGGTCAGGATTTCGCGGATTGGCGTATGACTCATGAATTTGATCTTTTGGGGATTCGAGCCCGCAAGTTTTTCAAGTCAGTCTGGCGGGAATGTGGCAACAATCAGCCCGTCAACATCAACCTTGGTGATCTTTGTTGCCAGACCGGCGCCACGGATACCACCCGACAACGGCGACGCACAGCAACGCAATTCCCGCTAGCGCCGGCAGCAGGATAAAAGGCGGCGGCACATCTTCGATGCCAAACAAGCTCATGTTCCGCAAATGCCATGCGACCACAAAGCTACCGGCTCCAGATAGCAGGCACACCAGTCGCAGAAAAAATTCGAATCTCCAATCCACTCATGACTCAATCAGTCGTCCGAATCTAATCTACGCGCCGGGCGATGTGAAAGCTCTAGCACTGGAGCGCTATTCCAGCCATTTCCGCCCCGAAACGCCCGTCCAGAGCGGAGCTTCCTCTTTTTGTGCTGCTACATTTCGATAGCCGGTAAAATGCAAACCCATGAACACCACGCAATCCGCCCCCGCTGCGCTGACGCAAAAGCAGCAGTTCGAAGCCAACAAGCTGACCAAGCGCCTGCGCCGACTGGCCGGCCAGGCGATTGCCGACTACAGCATGATCGAAGCCAACGACAAGGTGATGGTCTGCCTGTCGGGCGGCAAGGACAGTTATGGGCTGCTCGATGTGCTGTTGATGCTGCAGCACAATTCGCCGGTGCCGTTCGAGGTGTTCGCGTTCAATCTCGACCAGAAGCATCCTGGCTTTCCCGCGCAGGTGTTGCCGGATTATCTGAGCAGCCGCGGCATTCCGTTCCAGATCGCCGAGCAGGACACCTATTCGACGGTGAAACGGCTGATTCCCGAAGGCAAGACGATGTGTTCGCTGTGCTCGCGGTTGCGGCGCGGCGTGATCTATCGGGTGGCGGATGAAATCGGCGCGACCAAGATTGCGCTGGGCCATCATCGCGATGACATCGTCAACACGCTGTTCCTGAATATGTTCTTCGGCGGCAAGATGAAGGCGATGTCGCCCAAGCTGGTGTCGGACGATGGCCGTCATGTGGTGATTCGCCCGCTGGCTTACGTCGAGGAAGCCGATCTCGAAGCCTATGCGGCGTACAAACAGTTTCCGATCATTCCCTGCGACCTGTGCGGTTCGCAGGACAACCTGCAGCGCCAGCAGGTAAAGCAGATGCTCAACGAGTGGGACAAGAAATTTCCCGGGCGCGTGGACAGCATTTTCCGTTCGCTGCAAAACATCGCGCCCTCACACCTGCTTGATCGAGGCCTGTTCGACTTTGCCGGTGTGAAGGCGGATGGTACTGCTCATGCCGAAGGCCGCATTAACCTCGATACCGCCTTCGATGCCGAGGAGTTTGTGGAGCCGCCCTCGGCGCAAGTCATCACGTTTCGTTAATCAGGCCGCCGCACCAGCCGCTTGCATTGTGCGCTTGTCGCGCTGAATCAATTTGACGAAGCCGTAGATCGCCAGGAACGGGATCGCGAGAATAATCGCGAACGGTGCGGCGGCGAGAACCAGTGCAAGAATGGTCATGATGGCGGCGAAGGCGAGCGCCAGCACCACGATCACAGCCACTGCGGCGCAGATCACCATTACCAGCATGCCGACCACGAGCAGGATCGGGATGGCGATAAACCAGCCTAGCGCGGAATCGGTCATGTCTTCATCGAACACAATCAGCGTCGGCGTGTGTTCGCCGCCAAAAGTGATGTGGCCCGATGCCATGATCGCGGCCAGCACGCCGAGTACCAGCACGACCAGAAAACCATAAACCAGCGGGCGAGAAATTTTGTTCATTTAGGCCTCCCTTGAACTACGTGGTTGAAAGCGATTGAAGATGGACGCAGTTTGGGATCGGCCGCGCCTCGGCTCAATCGCTACCGGACGAAATGCAGATTTCGTTGCACGAAGCAGGGTTTGCGGCTACGATGTTGCAATGCAACACGCGCATTTCACCTCCATCTTTTTGCCGGTCCAGTCCGGCCCGACCTTCCGCCACACTCCCGGACGAGGTTGACGCTGTCCCGCGTGGCATCCGGCAGGCCCGGATTGCGCGCAGCGGCCCACAAGGCCGCTTCCCTTGAATTGAATCCTTCGCGAGCTTGCCTGCGGTCATCCCGCTGGAAGAGGCGAATGGTTAAGCTGCTTTATCCCGTCTCAATCAATAGGCATGGCGATCCGATCGCCGGCTAAAAAGGACCGCTCCATGAGTACTCACTCACTCAAACAGTTCGCCGAATCCAAGAAGATCACCTCGTTCCACCCGCCGCAGCGCACCCTGATGGGCCCAGGCCCGTCGGAAATCAATCCGCGCGTGCTGGCTGCCATGTCGCTGCCCGCCATCGGTTACCTCGACCCCATCTTTGTTCAGATGATGGAAGAGCTGAAGTCGCTGCTGCGTTACGCCTACCAGACCGACAATGCGCTGACCTTCCCGGTCTCCGGACCCGGCTCGGTCGGCATGGAGGCCTGTTTCGTCAACGCAGTCGCTCCCGGCGATAAGGTGATCGTCGGCCGCAACGGTGTTTTTGGTGGGCGCATGATCGAGAACGTGGAGCGCGCCGGCGGAACGGCTATCGTAGTGGAAAGCGAATGGGGCGAACCGGTCGATCCGAACAAGGTCGAGGATGCGTTCAAGCAGCATCCGGACGCCAAGGTGCTGGCGTTCGTCCACGCGGAAACGTCCACCGGCGCCCAATCCGATGCGAAAGCGCTAGCCGAAGTCGCACGCAAATACGGCGCGCTGACCATCATGGACGCCGTCACTTCACTGGGCGGCACGCCGGTGCTGATCGACGAGTGGGGCATCGACGCGGTCTATTCCGCATCGCAGAAATGCATATCCTGCACGCCGGGCCTGTCGCCGGTGTCGTTCTCTGATCGATTTGTCGAACGCGTCAAGACGCGCACCGACAAGGTCCACAGCTGGTTCATGGACCTGAATCTGGTGCTGAATTACTGGGGCAACACCAACCGCACCTATCACCACACTGCACCGACCAACAGCCTGTTCGCGCTGCACGAATCGCTGCTGGTGCTGAAGGAAGAAGGACTGGAAAACGCCTGGGCACGTCATCAGCGCAATCATCTGGCGCTGAAAGCCGGCCTGGAAGCTATGGGCTTCAAGTATCTGGTGAAGGAAGAGCATCGCCTGCCGCAAATGAACGCCGTGTTCGTGCCGCAAGGCGTGAATGAGGCCGAGGTGCGCAAGATCCTGCTGAACGAATTCAACCTTGAGATCGGTGCAGGCTTGGGACCTTTGGCCGGCAAGATCTGGCGCTTTGGTTTGATGGGTTACTCGTGCAAACCGGAGAATGTGATGCTGTGCCTGTCAGCGCTGGGCTCGGTGCTGTCGAACATGGGGGTGGCCGTCAAGGTTGGCGAAGCGGAGGCGGCGGCGCATCAGGCGTATGCGGCGCAGCATGCGAAAGAGGCGGAGATGAAGCTGAAGCGATTGGCGAGCGCCTGATTTTCATCGCGCATCTCGCCTAAAACAAAAAGCCGGGAAAGCCCGGCTTTTTGTTTGGTAATGCAAATCTCTACTTCGTCGGCGCCGGCTTGGCTGGCGCTTTAGCAGGAGCTTTTGCCGGCGCCTTGGCCGGTGCGCTTGCAGCAGGTTTTGCCCCAGTCGGCACGTCTCCCAGCATCGCCCTGATAAACCGATCCTGAAGCGTCGCCTGTCCTGCGTACTTTTCCATATCCTTGCCCATCAGCGATTCGAGCGAGGCAATGCGATCGCCCGCTGAAGGATGGGTTTCGTAAAGCAGACTGGCACCACCTTGGTCTTTTTGCATATCCTGCAGCAACTGCAGCACGTTGACCAGGCCGAAGGGGTCGTAGCCGGCACGTGCAGCCAGTACCATGCCCATGCGGTCAGCTTGCTCTTCTTCGCCGCGGTCGAGTTTCAGCAGCACCATCTTCCGGAATTCACCAACTCCGAACTTCAGCACGGTTTTGCCTGCCACTCCTCCTATTCGACTTGAGCCGCTTACGTCTACCGCAGCGCCAATGCCTGTCACGGCTGCGGAGCCCATTTTCTGCTTTTGATAGGCTTTCAAATGGTGTTTCTGAACAACGTGCGCAACTTCATGCGCGAGCGCACCCGCAAGCTCGGCCTCGTTTCGCATGCGGAACAAAAGGCCCGTCGTAATATAGATTTGTCCCCCAGGCGCCGCACCAGCATTGGGTAGCTGGGAATTCAGCACTGCAAAACGCCAAGGCAAATTGGGCCGCTCCGAATGAGCTGCAACCCAGCGGCCCACCTGATTGACGTAGCGTTGAATACGCTCATTGTCGTACAACGGGGCCGCGCCAAGGATACCGGTCATCAGCGTTTCACCCATTTCGATCTCTTCAGGCTCAGGGACATCTCTCAAAGCCTCACTCAGATCTTTGCCGGCGCTGACCGCTGCGCCTGCAACGGTCGCGATCTTCGATCCCCCTGGCACCAATCCGGCAATGCTAGGGCCAATCGGCACACCCTTCATGTCCGGCATACCCGCACAGCCCGCTAGCATCAGCACCGACGCACAAAGCAACAATTTCAAGTTACGGGCTCTCATTTGCGCGCTCCTTGCGTAGTAGCGGCTTCGACGGCGTCTTGCGCTAAATAGGCCACGCTGCGGAAGGCCAAACGCCCCTGGCTAGCAATACGCCGAGCTTCGGCATCACCGGTCTGGAAGCGCTTCAATTTCTCAAATTCAGCCGGATTGAATTCGGCGGCCTCTACGTCTGCGCGTGAGAATCCACGTATCCCGACCGTCGCGCTCTGCGCACGCTGGCTGGTGCGCACACCGGTACCACTGTTGCTGCCGGAAAGCAGGCGGGTAAACGCGGCGAGGAAGCCACTGTTTGGCGATTGCTCTTCCGCCACCACGCTGCTGCCGCCGCGCAGGTGCATCATGCGCACCCAGCCGGTGTCGTTGCCGACCTTGACCTGCTGCCATGCGCCCTGCCGCACGACGACCTTTACTTCAGTACGGTTGGCGAGTGTCTGAATCACGCGCGCATTGTCGTCGGGTGCCACGCGAAGTTCGGTGGCCTTATTGGTCAGCACCTGCGCGAATGCGGCGAAGGAACATCCCGCCAGCAGCAACGCCATGACCGTTCGTTTGAAATAGCTCATATGCACTCCATGCCCCAGATCGGACTTCATTGGACGATGCGCCAAGAAATGTATTTTTGTTGTGGCCGTAGTTTCGCACAATCAGGGAAACGGGGGAGGCGGCGTTTTCCTACACCCAAAATAAAAACTCCAGCACTGGTGCGGCTTTCAGGCCAAAATTGCCCGGAGATCCTCACCAATGCTGGAGTTTTTCCTTCAAGTGCGGGCTGGCGGTGAATTATCGTCCGCGTGCACTACCGCATTCAGGTGATGCCGAGCCGCTGCCAGATGGTGGAACTAAGCCCGGCGGAATTGAGCGTGTAGAAATGCAGGCCCGGTGCGCCACCTTCCAGCAGACGCGAGGCAACGTCGGTCACCACATCGAGACCGAAGGCGCGAATCGACGCGGTGTCGTCACCGTAGCCTTCCATCTTGCGGCGCACCCAGCGTGGAATCTCGGCGCCGCAGGTGTCCGAAAAACGCGCCAGCTGCGAGAAGCTCGCGATCGGCATGATACCCGGCACGATCGGCACGGCAACACCCATTGCGCGAACTTCATCGACGAAGTGGAAATAGGCATCGGGATTGTAGAAATACTGCGTCATCGCCGAATTGGCGCCAGCGTCGACCTTGCGCTTGAAGTTCTTCAGGTCTTCCTGCGCATTGCGTGCCTGCGGGTGATATTCGGGATAAGCGGCGACTTCGATATGAAAGTGGTCGCCAGTTTCAGCGCGAATAAACTCGACCAGATCGCTGGCGTAACGAAACTCGCCCGCCACCGCCATGCCAGACGGCAGATCGCCGCGCAGCGCGACCATGTGGCGAATGTCTGCATCCTTGTACTTGTGAATCATCTCGCGGATGTTCTCGCGGGTAGAACCGATGCAGGACAGGTGCGGCGCGGCCGCGTGGCCGTTGGCGCGAATGTCCAGCACCGTGGACAGCGTTCCATCCTGAGTAGAGCCGCCGGCGCCGAACGTCACCGAAAAAAAAGTCGGCTTGAACTGCGCCAGCTGCTTGACCGTCTCGCGCAACTTGGCGCTGCCTTCCGCCGTTTTCGGCGGAAAGAATTCAAACGAAAATTTGCGGGTAGCCGGTGAGGCGCGATGAGTGAGGCGTGAGGTGGTCACAATGCTGCCTTTTTCACTTTGATCAGGCCGCCCAGCTTGCCAAACACCTCGTCGACCAGCGCATCGACCATCAAGGTATCTTTGGCAAAGCCGAGCTCTTTTGCCAGAATGATTTGCGTTTCCAGTTCGCTAAGGGAGCCCCGCGCGACATGCAGAAAATGCAGAAACTCTTTAGCTGTCGCTCTCGCAGCACCTTCGGCAATGTTGGAAGGAACTGAGATGGCCGCACGACGCATTTGCGATGTGAGCCCGAATCGTTCGTCTGAAGGGAATGAGGCGGTTAAGGAGTAAATCTCCTTGACCAATCGAACCGCAAGCTGCCACGCCTGAAGTTCGTGATGCTTCCGCCTCACCCCTACTCCTTACACCTCTCCAACACTAATAACGATACGTATCGGGTTTGTAAGGACCCTGCTTCGACACGTGAATGTAGGCGGCCTGCTGATCGGTCAACTCGGTCAGCTGCGCATTCAGCTTCTTCAGTTGCAGACGCGCGACCTTCTCGTCCAGATGCTTCGGCAAGGTGTAAACGCCGACCGGGTATTTCGCCGTATTCACATACAGCTCAATCTGCGCGATGGTCTGGTTGGCGAACGACGAGGACATCACATAGCTCGGATGCCCCGTGCCGCAACCCAGATTCACCAGGCGGCCCTTGGCCAGCAGGATGATGCGCTTGCCGTCCGGGAAGATGACGTGATCCACTTGAGGCTTGATCTCGTCCCATTTGTACTTCTCGATCGAAGCGACATCGATCTCGTTGTCGAAGTGGCCGATGTTGCAGACGATGGCCTGATCCTTCATCTTCGCCATGTGATCGTGCGTGATGATGTGATAGTTGCCGGTCGCCGTGACGAAGATGTCGGCCTTGTCGGCAGCGTATTCCATGGTCACCACGCGGTAGCCTTCCATCGCCGCCTGCAGTGCGCAGATCGGGTCGATCTCGGTCACCCACACTTGTGCCGACAACGCGCGCAGCGCCTGCGCCGAGCCCTTGCCCACGTCGCCATAGCCAGCCACAACCGCAATCTTGCCGGCAATCATCACGTCGGTGGCGCGCTTGATGGCATCGACCAGCGACTCACGGCAGCCGTAGAGGTTGTCGAACTTGGACTTGGTCACGGAATCGTTGACGTTGATGGCCGGGAACGCCAGCTTGCCGTCCTTGGCCATCTGATACAGGCGATGCACGCCGGTGGTGGTTTCTTCGGTCACGCCCTTGATGGCCTTCAGGCGCACCGAGTACCAGTGCGGATCGGTCGCCAATTTAGCCTTGATCGAAGCAAACAGAATGCGCTCTTCTTCCGCGCCCGGATTGTTCAGCACCGTGATGTCGGACTCGGCGCGGGTACCCAGATGCAGCAGCAGGGTTGCATCGCCGCCGTCGTCGAGAATCATGTTGGAGTAGCCGCCGTCTTTCCAGTCGAAAATGCGGTGAGTGTAATCCCAGTACTCTTCCAGCGTTTCGCCTTTGACGGCGAAAACCGGCGTGCCGTTGGCGGCGATGGCCGCGGCGGCGTGATCCTGTGTCGAGAAGATATTGCACGAGGCCCAGCGCACTTGCGCGCCCAGCGCTTCCAGCGTCTGGATCAGCACGGCGGTCTGGATGGTCATGTGCAGCGAGCCGGTGATGCGTGCGCCGGCCAGCGGACGGGTGGCGGCGAATTCCTCGCGGATCGCCATCAAGCCGGGCATTTCAGTTTCAGCGATCTTGATTTCCTTGTTGCCCCAATCGGCGAGCTTCAAGTCGGCGACGTGATAGTCGCCACTAATGATGTTTTGCGGTTTCAGTACGGCATTCATGATGAGACTCCTGATATGGATATTTGCTTATTCAGCGAGCGCCAAATAAAAACGGCGCCCACACTGGTTGCAGTGTGGGCGCCGTTGTTGCTTGTTCGTTTCCGAGCCTGGTCGGCAATCTCGCCGCTCGCAGCGCCCCTCGGAAGACGAAATTATACGATTTTCGTCAGGCGGTCGCCAGCACCTTTTTGGCTTCGCCCTTCAGGCCGGCGGCGTCGCGCAGTTCGGCGACCTTGTCGGTCACTTCCCAGGTAAAGCCCGGTTCCTCGCGGCCAAAGTGGCCGTAAGCCGCAGTCTGCGCATAGATCGGTTTCAGCAAATCCAGCATCTGCACGATGCCCTTGGGACGCAGATCGAAATGCTTGGCCACCAACTCGGCGATCTTGTCGTCCGGGATCACGCCGGTTCCTTCGGTGTAGACGGTGATATTCATCGGCTTGGCCACACCAATGGCATAGGCCACCTGCACCTGGCACTGGCGGGCCAAGCCGGCTGCGACCACATTCTTCGCCACGTATCGGGCAGCGTATGCGGCCGAGCGGTCAACCTTGGACGGATCCTTGCCGGAGAACGCACCGCCGCCGTGCGGGCAGGCGCCGCCATAGGTATCGACGATGATCTTGCGCCCCGTCAGGCCACAATCGCCTTGCGGGCCGCCAATGACGAACTGCCCGGTCGGGTTAACCAGGTAGCGCGTATCTTTCAGCCATTCCTTGGGCAGCACCGGCTTGATGATCATTTCGATCACCTCTTCGATGGCCTGCGGCTTCATCTTCTTGTCCTGCGACATCGATGGATCGTGTTGCGTGGAAAGAACCACGGTATCGATCGAATGCGGTTTGCCATCGACATAGCGCATGGTGACTTGCGACTTGGCGTCCGGACGCAGCCACGGCATGCGGCCGTCACGGCGCAATTCCGATTGGCGCTGCACCAGACGGTGTGCGTAATAAATTGGAGCGGGCATCAACACGCTGGTTTCATCGCAAGCGTAACCGAACATCAGGCCCTGGTCACCGGCGCCTTGGTCGAGGTTGTTGTCCTGCGCGTTGTCCACACCTTGCGCAATGTCGGGGCTCTGCTTGTCGTAGCAGACCATGACCGCGCAGCCTTTGTAATCGATACCGTAGTCGGTATTGTCGTAACCGATGCGTTTGATGGTATCGCGGGCGATGCCGATGTAGTCGATGTTGGCATTGGTGGTAATTTCACCGGCCAGAACCACCAGGCCGGTATTGCAAAGCGTCTCTGCCGCCACGCGGGAGCGCGGGTCCTGGGCTAGAATCGCATCAAGAATCGAGTCGGAAATCTGGTCCGCCACCTTGTCCGGGTGGCCTTCGGAAACAGATTCGGATGTAAATAGAAAATCGGTCATGGATCGGGTATCCCCACAGTCATTGAATGATCGTTGCGTCTCGCGGAAATCAAGTGGATTTCGTAAAGCAAACGAGACGTAAAACAGCCATAAATTCTAGCAGAAAGCCCTGCCCGTCCAAAGTGCAAAATCGCATAATCCATACCCCGCACACGGGATTTCCGTCTTGAGTCTGCTGTTTGGTCTGCTGGGACGTCTGCCGCTACGCCTCAATCACGCCATTGGTTTTTGCATGGGATGGCTGGCGTGGTGGTTTTCGGCACGGCATCGCCGGATCACGCGCGAGAACATCGACCGCTATGTGCAATTCAGTGGTTGCGACGATGCCGGGCGATTGCTGCATGCCGCGATCGGTGAACAAGGCAAGGGGATGAGCGAATTGGCGGTCGCGTGGACCTTGCCGCTCGAGCGAATCTACGCCTTGGTAAAAGAGTGCCACGGCTGGGAAGCGGTGGAAGCCGCCAAACGCGGGGACAAAGCAATTATTTTCGTCACGCCTCATTTGGGTTGCTACGACATTGCGGGACGCTATCTTGAAAGCCGGCTGCCGATAACGGCTTTATATCGGCCGCCGAAGCTAAAGTCATTGGAGCCCATCATGCAACGCGGTCGCAAACGCGGCGGCGCTGACACAGCGTCTGCGGATGCCGCCGGGGTACGGGCACTGCTCAAGACATTGAAGAGCGGCGGCAACATCGTCATCCTGCCGGACCAGGTACCTGCACCCGGGCAGGGGGGTGATGGCGTGTGGGCGGATTTTTTTGGTGAACCCGCCTACACCATGACCTTATTGCCGCGCCTGGCGCACTCGGCAGATGCCGCCGTAATGTATTTTTTTGCCGAGCGTCTCGTCGGCGGCGACGGCTATCGCGTACACATCCTGCCCATGACGGCGCCGTTCGATAACGAGAAGGACCGGGCCGCTCTCCAGACCAACGCCATGGTGGAGAAGCTGATCGCGATGGCGCCTGCACAGTATCTGTGGGGCTACAATCGCTACAAACAACCGGCCGGCGCCCCGCCGAGACCGTCCTGAGTTCATTTCGTCACCCCGCTCAACAATGCGTTTGGTTCTCCTGCTGCTGTGGTGTTTGCGCTGGCTGCCGCCGTCATGGGTCGCCGCCATGGGGCGCGGGCTCGGCAGCCTGCTGTTTCATTGGGGCCGCAAGCGCGTCACGCTGATCAACCTGAAAGCCTGCTTCCCGGAAAAAACCGATGCCGAGCGCGAGGAAATAGGCCGCGGCGTGTTCAAAAGCCTGGGGCGCTCCACGCTTGAGTTGGGACGCCTGTGGTACGCGCCTGTCGACGTCGCGTTGGAGAGAGTCCGGATTGTCGATCGGCAGTTCATGGACGAGTGGCGCGGTATCAAGCCGGTCATTGTCCTGGCGCCGCACTTCGTCGGCCTGGACATCGGCGGCGCGAAGTTCTCGCACGCCTATCCCGAAGCGTTTTCGATGTACTCGGAGCAAAAGAACAAGGTGTTCGATGGTGCGCTGCGCCGCGCGCGCAAGCGCTTCAGCGATGCGACCTTGATTACGCGCCAGCAGGGATTGCGCCCGGTGTTAAAGGCTTTGAAGGAAAAGAAGCCGTTCTACTACCTGCCCGACATGGACTTCGGTGCCAAGGACGCGGTGTTTGTCGATTTTTTCGGTATTCCCACTGCGACCGTTACGGCACTTTCGCGACTATGCGAAATCACCGGGGCCAAAGTGATTCCGCTGATCACCCGCCAGACCGACGGCGGCTATGAGGCCCGCTTCTACCCGGCATGGGAGAACTTCCCATCGGGCGATGCCGTGGCCGACGCGCGCCGCATGAACGCTTTTCTGGAAGACCGCATCCGCGAAATGCCCGACCAGTACTTCTGGGTGCACAAGCGCTTCAAAACGCGGCCTGCCGGTGAGAAGGGCTTTTATGATTAAATGGCGCAAATGACGTAAGCAGCGGAGGACTTCCAACATGGCTCAGTTTCAGGTGCTGTTGCGCGGCGAACATTTTCTGTTGAATCGCGATGGAAAAGAAGGCTGGTATGGATTTCTCAAGACGGTCTATGTCCAGTCTGAAACAGCCGATTCGGCCTGCGAGTACGCCGTCAAACAGGCCATTTCCGACCCTGAGTTCCGCGCCTCGGTAAAGAATCCACCCGACCAGCCCCCTGCCATGAACGTCGAAGATTGTTCGGAGATCGAGAAAGACCCGAACCTGCAGGACAGTCCGTTCATCTACACGCCAGAATAAGAACACCGCATTGAGATTGCGCTTCACCAAAATGCACGGTCAGGGCAATGACTTCGTCATGCTCAATGGCATCTCGCAGACGTTCGAACTGACACCGGCACAAATTCGCGCCCTTGCCGATCGCCACAAGGGCGTCGGCTTCGACCAGTTGCTGGTGGTGGAAAAGCCCCTGCGCACCGATACCGATTTTCGCTATCGCATTTTCAATTCCGACGGCGGGGAAGTCGAGCAGTGCGGCAACGGTGCGCGCTGTTTTGCCCAGTTCGTGCACGACGAAGGCTTGACCGACAAACGCGAAATTCGCGTCGAGACCTTGTCCGGCGTGATCGTGCCGCGCATGGAAGGCGACGGCATCGTCACAGTCGATTTTGGCGCACCGCGATTCGCACCCGCTGAGCTTCCATTCCTGGCGGATGCTGAGTCCCTGCGCTACGAACTCGACGTAGCCGGTACAACGGTGATCATCGCCGCGCTTGCGATCGGCAATCCGCACGTGGTGCAGGTCGTGGACAATGTCGATACTGCGCCGGTACGCGAGCAGGGGCCGCTGATAGAACATCACCCGCGCTTTCCGCGCCGAATCAATGTTGGCTATATGCAGGTGCTGGGCCGCAATGAAATTCGCGTACGTGTTTGGGAGCGTGGTGCAGGCGAAACGCTGGCCTGCGGCACCGGTGCCTGCGCGGCCGCCTTGACCGGCATGCTCTGGGGACTGCTTGACGAGACCGTGACTGTGCACGCGCGCGGCGGCGATCTCACGGTAACATGGCGGGGTCGCGGCACACCGGTTTTGATGTCGGGCGCGACCGCCACGGTATTCAAGGGCGAACTGAGTCTCTAGCAAAACGTTACAGCAAGGAAGCGGAAAACGTGTCAAACGCCCTGAGTGCAGAACAAGTCGCCGAATTTCTCCGCGCCGAACCGGATTTT
The DNA here is from genome assembly GCA_016790625.1 of Betaproteobacteria bacterium. Classification (GTDB taxonomy): domain Bacteria; phylum Pseudomonadota; class Gammaproteobacteria; order Burkholderiales; family Usitatibacteraceae; genus UKL13-2. The sequence continues at coordinate 15,314 of JAEUNB010000057.1, forward strand.
TTTGAGCAGCACGTCGATGTGCTGCTGAATATCAACGTCGCCCACCCTCACGGCGGCCGCACCGTTTCCATCCCCGAGCGTCAGCTGATCGCGACGCGTGAAAAAGTTCGACTGCTGGAAAGCAAGCTGGCCGAGTTGATTCAGTTTGGTGAAGAGAACGACGCGCTGTCGGACAAGATCCACGCGCTATCGCTGAGGCTGATCGATTGCACCGCCTTCGACCAGTTGATCGACACGCTGTATCTCGATCTGCTCGACAACTTTCAGGTGCCACACGTTGCCGTCCGGTTCTGGGACGTGGTTCCTCCGGATGCACCGACGCCGGAATTCCAGGCCGCGAGTGCGGAGGTCATGCAGTTTGTCGACGCGATGAAGACACCTTATTGCGGCAGTCACCCGGTCTACGAAACCAACCTCTGGTTCGGCGAGCACGCTCCGCATCTGAAGTCCTATGCGCTGGTCCCGCTCAAATCGGGGCGCACTTTCGGCATGTTGCTGATGGCGTCGGAAAATGCGGAACGCTTCTACGCAGACATGGGCACCATGTTCCTCACCCGCATCGGCGATGTACTGGCGCACTGCCTGGCCCGGCAGCTGACGTTTCTACCCGCCGCCAGTAGCGAGGGTTAAACGGCTCCGCCAATGGACGCTTCCATTGAGCGGTATCTCGGTTTCCTGACGCACGAACGGCGCCTGGCCGCATTGACGGTCAAGCACTATGGCCGTGACCTGGCCTTGCTGGGTCAATTGGCCGACGGCGCAAAGAAAGTGGTGACAGCCCTATCGCAAGCCGATATCCGCCGTTTTGCCGCCACCCTTCATGGACGCGGACTGAGCGCCAAATCGCTGGCACGCGTACTGTCGGGCTGGCGTGGTTACTACGAATTCCTGATACGCGACCAGCGCACAGCCGCCAATCCGGTCGATGGCGTTCGTCCACCCAAGGCCGCGCGAAAACTGCCGCAAACGCTTTCACCCGACCAAGCGGTGCAGCTGGTCAGCTTCACCGATGACACACCCGAGGGAATCCGTGATCGCGCAATTTACGAGCTGCTGTATTCATCCGGCCTGCGTGTATCCGAGGTGACGGGCTTGAATCTCGACAGCATCGACTTCTCCACTGCCGAAGTGCGCGTCACCGGTAAGGGAAGCAAGACGCGGATTGTCCCGGTGGGCTCGCATGCGCTGGAGGCGGTCAAGAATTGGCTGCTCGTTCGCGCTTCACTGAACCCACTTGATGTTGATGCCTTGTTTGTCGGCACACGTGGGCGACGTCTTTCGCCACGGCTGGTGCAAAGCAGGATCAAGCTCTGGGCCGCGCGACAAGGACTGACCATCGATCCACACCCGCACATGCTGCGGCACTCGTTTGCCTCGCACGTATTGCAGTCGTCAGGCGATTTACGCGCAGTGCAGGAGATGCTGGGCCACGCGAGCATTGCGTCGACGCAGGTTTATACGCATCTCGACTTCCAACACCTCGCCAAGGTTTACGACACCGCTCACCCCCGGGCCAAAAGAAAGAAATAGAAAGCGAATATGAAACGCATATTGCGGATTGCATCCTGGCTATTGGCCGCCATCGTTCTTCTTGCTGCCGTGATCGCGCTGGCCGGGTGGCTTGCGATGCGAGCCAGTCTGCCCACACTCGACGGCAACGCGAAACTGACTTCACTCGCAGCGCCGGTCGCCATGACACGTGATCAACAGGGAACCGTGGCCATTGCAGCGCAGAATTCGCTCGACGCCATCCGCACCTTGGGCTACGTTCACGCGCAGGAACGTTTCTTCGAGATGGACCTGGCGCGACGTTCAGCCGCAGGCGAATTGTCCGCATTGCTGGGGCCGGCCACACTGTCCATGGACAAGGACAAGCGCCGCCATCGCCTGCGCACGCGTATGGAAGCGCAGCTCAAGCTCGCCCCCGCTGAAGAACGCGCGTGGCTTGCGGCCTACGTTGACGGTGTCAATCAAGGCCTGAATGCGCTGAGCGCACGACCCTGGCAATACCTGATCCTGCGTGCGCAGCCTGAGCCGTGGCGCGATGTCGATTCGCTGCTGGTGGTGGGCGAAATGTATTTCATGCTGCAGTCCGGCAGCTTCGAAGGACGATTTGCCGATATCCGTCTGCGGCAAATGCTGGGTGACCGTATTTTCGAATGGCTGCAGCCTTTGGGCGGTGAGTGGGACGCCGCGCTGGACGGAAGTGCGATGGCGACGGCGGCACTACCTACGGCTGCAGAAATCGATTTGCGAAAACTGCCGGCCAAGTTGTCGAATCTCAAAGGAGGTGACTTCGGCAACGCCGAGATTTTGCCGGGCAGCAACAACTGGGCGGTCGGCGGATCGCGCACGGCGCATGGCGCAGCCATCCTCGCCGACGACATGCATCTGGGCCTCGGCGTACCAAGCATCTGGTTTCGAACCCAGTTGACCATCGGCAGCGGCGCGCAAACACGGCGCGTAGCCGGTGTCACCTTACCTGGCGTGCCGTCAATGGTGGTCGGCAGCAATGGCGATGTCGCGTGGGGATTCACCAATAGTTATGGCCAATGGTTCGACTGGGTGACGGTGCCGAAAGCAAAGACAACGTCCACGCCGGTTGCATCGTCGATTGCGGTGCGTCGCGAAACCATCGCTGTCAAAGGTGGCGACAATGTCGAGATCGAGGTTCGCGAGGCGGCGTTCGGGCCGGTGTTGCGCGAAGATGCGGCCAATGAATACGCGCTGGCATGGTCACTGTATCGCGATGGCGCCGTCAACACGCGCGCCAGTGCAATCATGTTCGCGAAAACTGTCGATGAGGCGCTGGCACTGGCGCAGGAAAGCGGCATCCCGCATCAGAATTTTCTGACGGCGGATCGCGCCGGCAATCTTGCCTGGACCATCATGGGGCGGATTCCCGCACGTGCAAAGCCGGCCGTCTCGCGCGGCACCACGACACCTGCGGACGCACTGCCCACCGCTTGGCTCCCAGCCGCCAGTTACCCGGTGGTCAAGAATCCCAAGGACGGCCAACTCTGGACCGCCAACAGCCGCCAGCTCGGCGGCGAAGGGGCAGCCATCATCGGCGAAGGCGGCTTCGATCTGGGTGCGCGTGCGGGACAGATTCGTGACCGGCTTTCTGCCTCACCCAAGCTGGACGAGAAGGCGCTGTACGATATTCAGCTCGACGCTGAATCGCGTTTTCTCAAGCGCTGGAGCGAACTGGCGCAATCGCTGGCGGGGCAGAACGAGAAAGCTGCTGCGCTTGTCGCGGAACTGAAGCGCTGGAACGGCCGCGCCGACATCGATCAAACAGGGCATCGCATCGCACGCGCGTTCCGCCAGCGCACGCTGGAGCAGCTGTGGCTAACATGGCTGGCCGCTGCGGACCGCACCCCGCCCAATGGCGAAGCGCTGGACAAGCGCTATGCCGCCTTCTCGCTCGGCGGGCGTTTCGAATATCCCGCTTGGCGCGCGCTGACCGAGCGACCGCTGCACCTGCTGCCGCAGCCGCACAAGTCGTGGGACGAATTCCTCGCCGCTCAATTGGCCTTTGTCCACGATGAGCTAATCCAGCAAAGCGGTTCGCTGGCAGAAGCGACATGGGGTAAGCGCAACGCCACGCGAATCAAGCATCCGTTTTCGCGCGCCATGCCGTTCCTGTCGCGCTTTCTCGATATGCCGTCGATACCGCAGGCCGGTGACAACCACATGCCGCGCGTGGCCACGCCCACCTTCGGCGCCTCGCAGCGCCTGGTGGTTTCGCCCGGCCGCGAGGAACAGGGCATCCTCACCGTTGCCGGCGGGCAAAGCGGTCATCCGCTGTCGCCGTTTTATGGCGCGGGTCATCGCGATTGGTTGGACGGCAAACCGACGCCGCTGCTGGCCGGCGAAACACGTCATACCCTGCAGCTATCCCCGTAGGACAGCAACGCCAAACTCAAGCACTGGTGCGGCCTTACGGATGAAAATCGCATGGAGCCCGCTCCAGTACTAGAGTTTCAAACAAGAAAATATCGCCGCGCTCCGCCCCCTGCAGATGCGACTGAATTGCAAATGCCATCGTAACGGCCTAAAATGCAACAACGTTTTTTGAGCCGACAGATGAAGCCCACTTACCTCGCCCGCATTCCCGAAGCCGAGAAGCAGATACGCGCCACCGGCGAGCGCCTGACGCAGCCGCGCGTGGCGGTACTGGCGATGCTGTTGGCGTCGGATCACGCGATCTCGCATCAGGATGTGGCTGCGGCCATTGCCGCGCATCACCCGATCGACCGCGTCACCGTTTATCGTGTGCTGGAATGGCTGGTGGAAGTGGGCATCGCCCATCGCATTGCGGGTGATGATCGCGTCTGGCGTTTCATGCTCAATCTGCCGGAAAGCGACGGCAAAAATGCGGGCCAACATCATCAGCACGCGCACTTCACCTGCAATGAATGCGCGCAGACTTTCTGCCTCAACGACACCCCCGCGCGCTTCAATTTCAAGCTGCCGGAAGGATTCACCTCGACC
>JAEUNB010000060.1 GCA_016790625.1 Betaproteobacteria bacterium
GCTGGTGTCGGCAGGCGGCACCTTCCTGATCATGCCTGTGATGCTGTACTGCGGCGTGGCGATGCACACCGCCATCGGCACCGGCGCGGCGATCGGTATTCCGGTGACGGTGATCGGCACGCTGGGCTATATCGCGGCGGGGTGGCGAGTGGCCGATCTGCCGGAGTATCACCTCGGCTTTGTTTTTCTTCCTGCGCTGGCAGCGCTGGTGGCCGGCAGCATTTTCACCGCGCCGATGGGCGCGCGCCTCGCGCACAAACTGCCGGTGGCCACACTGAAGCGCATCTTCGCGCTGCTGATGTACGTGCTCGCGACCAAGATGGTGGTGTCGTACTGGTAGGAAAACTCTAGCACTGGTGCGGCATTTCAGGCATTTTGTGCCGGGAAGCCGCTCCAGCACTAGAGTTTCATTTCGGCTTACGATTCGGTTTGCCTGAAGCATCATGCGCAGCGCAATTTGCCGCTACGCGCGAATGCAGTAATTCGGCAAACCGCTGGGCGTCCCGGCTGGCGTAATCGCGGTCAGCCTGCACCAGATAGAGATGGGCGAATTTTTCGCTGCCTTCGCGCAACGGCAGCGCTTTCAGCGTTCCATTCGCAAGTTCCTCGCGAATCGCGTCTTCGGGAAACCAGGCGAAACCCATGCCCATGGTCAGCGCGCGGATAAAGGTCGCCTTGTTGCTCACGGTCCAGCGTTGCTCGGCGCCTTGCCAGCCAGCCACGCGGCTGCGATCGGTGCCCGTATCGCGAATGAACAAGTGGCGATGGCGGCGGAGGTCCTGCTCGGTGAGAGCGCGCTTCAATTGATGCAGCGGATGATCGGGATGCGCGACCGCTATCGCGCGCAGCTGGATCAACGCATCGCCGAAGTAGCCCGCTGGCACGGTTGAACAAATCGCCAGATCGACCTTGCCTTCGGTAATCGCTTCGTCGCTGCCGCCAAGCACGGTTTCGTAAAGCTCGATGCGGGTTTCAGGGCGCTCCCTGGAAAATTCGGCCATGCATTCGAGCAGCAGCCAGGTCGGGAAAATGATATCGGCCGCAATAGACAGCTCGGGTTGCCAGCCGTCGGCCATGGCACTGGCGCCGCGTTCCAGTGCCAGTGCTTCTTCCATCAGTGTTCGAGCACGGCGGTAGAGCACCTGTCCCGCCTCGGTGATCATTGCCTTGCGGCCCTTGATTTCGAACACCTTCAGGTTCAAGAGTGATTCGATTTTCTGCACGGCGTACGTCACGCTCGACTGGCTTTTATGCAGCGCCTCGGCTGCCTGCGCATAACCCCCGGCATCGATAACGGCAAGGAGCGCGCGCCATTGCTCAAGCGTGATGTGCGGATAGGCTGCGGCCAGCGGGGGTGGCGCGGGCGGAGGAGTGGTTTTTGTCATATATCTAATGAATCGATAAATAAGTGCCAATTATTCTGCTTTTTTATCGGATCAATCAATATTTAAATGGGCTCATCGGAACCAAACAACGGAGCCCATCATGAAAACCCTGCTGCAGATCAACACCAGCATTTTTGCCCAGTATGGCCAATCGACCCGTCTGAACGAACAATTCGTCGCGGCATGGAAAGCCGCCAATCCGCAAGGCGAAGTCGTGGTGCGCGACTTTTCCCGCGAACCAGTGCCGCACCTCACCGGTGAGCGTTTCCAGGCGTTTCTGGCCAAGGCCGAACACCGCACGCCGACGCAACAGCAAGTCGCCGCCTATTCGGAATCGCTGATCAATGAAATCCACGAAGCCGATGTGCTGGTGATCGGCCTGCCGATGTACAACTACGGCATCCCGTCGATGCTGCAATCGTATTTCGATCATGTCGGCCGCGCGGGCGTGACGTTCCGTTATACCGAAACCGGTCCGGTGGGAGCGTTCCAGGGCAAGAAGGCTTATGTGTTTGCGACGCGCGGCGGCATGCACGCGGGCAGCAATCGCGATTCACAAGTCGATCATGTGCGCAATTTCCTGGGCCTCGTCGGCATCGTTGATGTGGAAGTGATTTACGCCGAAGGCATGGGCATGGGCGATGTCGCCAAGCAAGCAGGGATTGCGAAGGCCGAGGCGCGGATTGTTGAACTGTCACCGGTGGTCGCAGCCAATGAACGGCTACTAACGCCGGTTGCCCGAGCTGCGTAGTTTTTGACCTTCCCCGGCGAAGGCCGGGGTCCAAGTTTGTATAGGCACTGCAGCAACGAAACTTAGGCCCCGGCCTTCGCCGGGGAAGGGCATTAAGCATCAGCTCGCGACGAACTACGGCAAGCCAAACAGCGTCGCGCCGTTCTTCCAGGCCACCCGTTCAGCAACGGCGGGTGGCAAATAGCCCAGCCAGCGGCGGTACTGCGCCATGATGTCCGGATAGGTTTGCCAGCGTTGATTGACCCAGGTGTCCGAGCCCAGCAGGAAGCGATCGGGGTATTTTTCGAACAGCGCCTTCCACGCAGGGTCGATCTTGCCGGATGCATCGGCGACGTCGTGCCGGTAAGAGAGCTCTCCCCACATTTGCGGATATTTTTTGAGTAACGCTTCCACCTTTTCCAAAGGTGTGAAAAATCCCGTGTGTGCCCAGATCACTCGCGCCTTGGGTGTGTGCGCGAAGATGCGTTCCAGTGCGTCTTCATCGCAATGCGCATGCAGGATGAGGTCATTTGCCACGGCGAACGCAGCGATCTTTTTCATTCCCTCGGTGTCGGCATTCACGCCGTCGATATGGAATTCACCAATGCCTTTGTAGTAGCCGCGCTTGTGTTCGGCGACGATCATCTCGTACACCGCCGGCTTGTTGAACCAGGTGCCGTAGTCATCGCGATCGCGATAGACGCGGATGAAGGGTACGACCTTCACGCCCGGCAATTTCGCGTCGAACAGCGCGCGGCTGCCATCGTTGGGCCGGCTGTTGGCAAGAATCGCCGCCACGCCGTTCTTGCGAAACAGCTCCGCCACCGTGCCGACCGAATAGATTGGGACTGCGTCGTCGTTGTAGTGCAGGTGCGCGTCGAAGATCGGGCCGGGCCATGGCTTGGGCGAGCCCTGTGCTAATGCAGCAGTGACGAACATCACATTCAGTAGCAAGCCAAGCAGGATTTTTCGCGCATTCGTACCCACATCAACCCCTCGTATCGGTTTGTGACAGTTTGATTTTAGGCTTGGCCGGGCTGCTAGAATCCATTCAACCGTCAAGGCCGTAATGACTTCGACGGACAACAACAATCATGGCAGAACCCTCAAAGAACATTCTGGTCCTGTTCGACGCTGACTGGGACCGGGAGCAACTGAAAAAAGCCGCCCAGCAGGGCGGCGGGCCGGCCTACCGCTTCTACTACGAAGGCTTCGACCTTTTCAGCTTCCCCAGCAATGCGCAGTTGCTGACATTCGATGTATTCCGCTTCGTCGACAAGCTGGAACGCAAATATCGCGGATTGCCGTTGCACGGCATTACTTCCAGCAACGAGCAGTTCGGCGCGTTGGTTGGAGCGTTGCTGGCGCAACGGCTGGGGTTGCCAGGTGCCGATCCGAAATCGTTGATCGCTGCACAGCACAAGTACGTGGCGCGGCGGATCCTGCAGCAGGAGGTGCCGGAAGCGAACGTGCGCTTTCACGCGTTTCCGTACACCTTCCAGTCGCAGGATGAAATTCCGCTGCGGTTTCCGTATTACGTCAAGCCGGTTAAAGCCGCCTATTCGGTGCTGGCGCGGCGCGTGGATAACTTCCGCGAGCTGCAGGAGCACATGACTTTTCATCCGTGGGAAAAGTACATCATCAAGCGTTTGGTGCGGCCATTCAACGATGTGGTGCGGCGATTGACTGATTTTGATGTCGACGCCCACTGGATGCTGGCGGAAGAGTTGATCGGCGGCCAGCAGATCAACGTCGATGGCGTGGCGATCAATGGCGAAGTCAATGTGCTGGGGATTGTCGATGCGGTGATGTATCCGGGTACCGACCAATTCATGCGGTTCGAATATCCAACCCGGCTGTCACCTGAGCACGAGCGCAAAGCGCGCGATACCGCTAAACGCATCATCCAAGCACTGGGCATCGATCACGGCCTGTTCAACGTCGAGATGCGCGTGGATACCGCCACCGGCGAATGCCGCATGATCGAGGTCAATCCGCGCATGGCGGCGCAGTTTTCTGACTTGTACGAAAAGGTGGACGGCATCAACCTGCACGACGTGGCGCTGAAAATCGCCGTTGACCGAATGCCCGATCTCACGCCGGCACGCGGCAAATACAAGATGGCGACCAGCTTTGTGTTCCGCAAATTCGACGGCATGCCGTTGCTTAATCCGCCGACCCACGACAAGCTGAAATGGCTGCAGGAGTTCGATCCGGATGCCTTCCTCGCGCTGTTCATCAAGTCCGGTGGCGGCCTGAAGCGGGAAATGAAGTGGCTGGGCAGCCACCGCTACGCCACCCTGAACATGGGCGGCCATTCCGAAGAACATCTGTTCGAGAAATACGAAACGGTCAAACAGACGCTGGGATTCGAAACCGGCTGATCCGGCCGGAAACCCGTCGATTGGGCTCGTGCGGAAGGGGCTGGTCAGGTAAAATTGACCTCTTTCGCTTCAATTTTCCCGCACTACGCGGGCACTCAGCCCAACACCATGAATCTGACCACCGTTTCCGGCATTCGCCAGGCTTTCGTCGACTACTTCGTTTCCAAGGGCCACACACATGTGGCCTCATCCTCGCTGGTGCCCGGCGACGATCCGACTTTGTTGTTCACCAACGCCGGCATGAACCAGTTCAAGGACTGCTTCCTCGGCAAGGAAAAGCGCAATTACGTTCGCGCCGTTACATCGCAGCGTTGCGTGCGCGCCGGCGGCAAGCATAACGATCTGGAAAACGTTGGCTATACCGCGCGCCATCACACGTTCTTCGAAATGCTGGGTAATTTCAGCTTCGGCGACTACTTCAAGCGCGATGCCATCAAGTTCGCTTGGGAGTTGCTGACAGAGGTGTACAAGCTGCCGAAGGAAAAGCTGCTGGTCACGGTGTACGCCGAAGATGACGAAGCCTATGGCATCTGGGAAAAAGAAATCGGTGTGCCGAAAGAGCGCATTGTCCGCATCGGCGACAACAAAGGCGCCAAGTATGCCTCCGACAACTTCTGGATGATGGGCGATACGGGGCCTTGCGGTCCTTGTTCCGAGATTTTCTACGACCACGGCGCGCATATTCCCGGCGGCCCTCCCGGCTCGCCGGATGAAGATGGTGATCGTTTCATCGAAATCTGGAACCTGGTGTTCATGCAGTTCAATCGCGAGGTCAAGGACGGCCCGATGATTCCGCTACCCAAGCCCTCGGTGGACACGGGTATGGGATTGGAGCGGTTGTCGGCGGTGTTGCAGCATGTTCATGCCAACTACGAAATCGACCTGTTCCAGGCGTTGATCAAAGGCGCGGCACGCGAAACCGGCGTAACTGATTTGTCACTGCCCAGCCTGCGCGTGATCGCCGATCACATCCGCGCTTGCGCATTCCTCGTTTGCGATGGCGTGATCCCGGAAAATGCGGGTCGTGGATACGTCCTGCGTCGCATCGCGCGCCGCGCCATGCGGCATGGCTACAAGCTTGGCCAGAAGAAGCCGTTCTTTTACAAGCTGGTCGATGATCTCGCCAAGGTGATGGGCGACGCCTTCCCGGAAATCGCGCAATCCAAAGATCGCGTGATGGCGGTGCTGAAGCAGGAGGAAGAGCGCTTTGGTGAAACGCTTGAAAAGGGCATGGAGATTCTGGACGCGGCACTGAAAGCCAATCCGAAGCGTCTGGACGGCGATACCGCATTCAAACTTTCCGATACCTACGGCTTCCCGATTGATCTTACTGCCGACATCGGCCGCGAGCGCGGCTTTGAAGTCGATATGACTGGCTTCGACAAGGCCATGGCGAGCCAGCAGGAACGTTCACGCGCGGGCTCCAAGTTCAAGGCGGATCAGGTGCTGGAGTACAACGGCGCCAAGACGCAGTTTCGTGGCTATGACACTTTGTCGGAGGAGGGGCGCGTGGTCGCCCTGTATCGAGGCGGCTCGGCGGTCAAGAGTCTTGCGGCCGGGGAAGAGGGTGTGGTCGTGCTGGACAAGACGCCGTTCTATGCTGAATCAGGCGGTCAGGTTGGCGACAGCGGTGAGCTGTCCAAAGGCGGTACCTGCCTCACCTTATTCCAGGTTCAGGACACGCAAAAGATCCAGTCGGATGTCTTCGGCCATTACGGTACGTTGACTACCGGCGAGCTGGCGATTGGCGATACGGTCGCCGCGAATGTCGACATGCATCGCCGCCAGCGCACCATGCGTCACCACTCGGTCACGCACATCATGCACAAAGCGTTGCGCGAAGTGCTGGGAAGTCACGTGCAGCAGAAAGGATCGCTGGTCGACGCCGACAAGACCCGTTTCGACTTTGCGCACAATGCGCCGATGACGGCCGAACAGATTGCGCAGGTCGAGGCTATGGTGAACGCCGAAATTCTCAAAAACGAAGCCACGCAGGCGCGCGTTATGCCGATCGAAGAAGCGCAGAAGTCCGGCGCCACCATGCTGTTCGGTGAAAAGTACGGCGACGTGGTGCGCG
>JAEUNB010000061.1 GCA_016790625.1 Betaproteobacteria bacterium
CGGAACCACTCGCCCGCGCCGCCGCCCATGAAGGCCACCGGGATGAACACCGCGATGATGGAGAACGTGGTCGCGGTTACGGCAAGGCCGATTTCCTGCGTGCCGACGCTGGCGGCGGTCATGCGGTCCACGCCCATTTCCATATGGCGGACGATGTTCTCGCGCACCACGATGGCATCGTCGATCAACACGCCAATGGCGAGCGAAAGCCCCAGCAGGGTCATGAAATTGAGTGTGAAGCCGCAGGCCCAGACTGCAATGAAAGCGGCGATGACCGAGGTCGGCAATGCCAGCGCTGTGATCAACGTGGAACGCCAGGAATTGAGAAACGCATACACCACGAAAATGGTCAGCACGGCGCCGAACATCAGCGCTTCGATCACATTGGCAAGGCTCGCCTGTGCATCCTCGCCCCCGTCCTGTGTCACTTCGAGTTTCGACCCCTTCGGCAAAGTCTTATTGACCTCACCGACCATGGTGCGAATCTTGTTGGCCACGGCCACCGTGCTGGCGTCGCGCGAACGGGTGACGGAAATGCCGACATTGGGATGGCCATTGCGCAAGCTGAAGCCGCTCAACTCCGCGAAGCCGTCTTCGACGGTGGCGACCTGCCCCAGGCGAACGATTTCGTTGCCGCGGCGCTTCAATACGATCTGCTCGAACTCCGCCGGCGATTCGATGCGGCCAACGAGACGAATACTTTGCTCGTCCAGCGTGCCCTTGACGCGGCCAACCGGCGCGGTGGTGTTTTGCATGCGCAACGCGCTGGTCACATCGCTGACGGAAACGTTGTATTCGCGCAGCTTCTCGGCGCGCAACAGCACCGATAGCTCGCGCCGCAACGCACCGTTGACATTGACCGTTGCGACACCGTCAATGGAGCGGAATTTGTCTGCCAGCGTATCTTCGGCCAGGCGCGAAATTTCCGCATGCGATTGCGTTGACGACGACAGCGCAAGCTGCATGATCGGCTGGGCTGAGGGGTCGATGCGCTGCAGGATCGGTTCGCGCATTTCCACCGGCAGCTTGTGCCGCACCGAGGCGATGGCGTTGCGAATTTCGTCGCTGGCCTCGACCATGTTTTTCTTGAAATTGAAGATCATCACCACTTGCGCGCTGCTCTCGCTGGCGGTGGAGCGGATCTGGTACACCTGCGGGATGCTCTGCAGCGGCTTCTCGATGCGATTGATAATTTCGCGTTCCACCGTATCGGGGGAGGCGCCGGGGTAGGGAATGGCCACCACCATCACCGGCTGGTCGACGTCGGGAATCTGGTTGACGCGCAGGTTCTTGAGCGCCAGCAGGCCGAAGCACATCAGCGCGATGATGACCACGACCGTCGCAACCGGTCGCTTGATACTGAAGTCGGAAAGGAACATGGTCTTGCTCCTTACTTCTTCGCGGTGGTAGTGGAGGTTACGGCGGCAGCCTTGGTGGCCGGTGCATTTGCCTGCGCAGTACCGGCATCGATCTTTTGCCCATCTTTCAGCGCCGACGAGGGATGCCGGATCAGTTTGTCGCCCTCGGCCAAACCGCTCTTGACGATGAAATCGCCGGTGCGGACATCGCGATCGCCGACCACCAGCGCAACCTTCTGCAGCGCATCGCCCTTCAGACGCCATGCCAGCGATTTGTCACCGTCGCGTACCACCGCAGTGGCGGGAACGGTCAGCGCATTGCTGGTCTCGGTTTCGACACGGCCCTCGGCGTAAAGCCCGGCCAGCCTGGGTTGTTTCTTGTCGGCAAAGTCGACCAGCACTTCAACCTGGCGCGTGGTTGAGTTGGCGGAAGGATTGACGCGCCGCACCTTGCCGGCGAAATCCTGCTCGCCATAGCCATTGACGCGGAACGACACGTTCTGTCCGGTCTTCACGCTGCCGATATGGTCAGCTGAGACGAGGCCTTCAAAACGCATGCTGGCCGGATCGATCACCTTCACCAGTTCCTTGCCGATTTGCGCCGTATCGCCTGCGGAAGCCTTGCGGTCGCTGACGATGCCGTCGAATGGCGCGCGGACCTCGGTGCGAGCCAGCTGCTGTCGCGCTACGACGGCGCGCGCCTTGGCCGCCTCGCGTTCGCTCTGCGCGGCATTGCGGCGGTTCTCCGCGTCGTCCAGCGCCTGCGCCGAGGCCATGCCCGAGGTGCGCAGCGTGGTCATGCGCTGGAACTGGCGCTCGGCCTGGTCAAAAGCCTGGTCGGCGGCACGGCTGGCGGCTTCGGCCGAGGCCAGCGAATCGCGGATCGCGGTGTCGTCCATGCGCACCAGCAGGTCGCCACGGCGTACCACGTCGCCGTTTTCCTTCAGCACCTGCATCACGATGGCCGATACCTCGGCACGCAGATCGGCACGTCGTTCAGGCTGGATCGAGCCGGTAATCGAAGGGCCGGATGCCAGCGTGTTGTTGCGCACGGTGTGCACGTCCTCCGCGGCGATCAGCAGTGCCGGGCCGGCGGGTACAGAGGTTGCGGCTGCGGTCGTCGCGGGCGGCGTTTTGCCGTCCGCAGTCTTTTCGGCTTTGTCACCGCCCTTGCCGCAGGCGGCCAAGGCAATGGACACGGCAACAGCGAGCGTGAGGACGAGAGGTTTTTGGTGAGACATGGTGGCGATTCCGGATGATGGTTGATCTTATGGTCGGGCGGTACTTTACCGCAGACGACACTCCCTGACGGACGGCATGGTATTGGGTCACCGCCCGTTGTTCCAGCCGGTACGGACGGAATGCGAATTTCAGCGGACGAACCGCCGGAACCCCGGTGTCAGTGAACTCCTGCTTTTCGCCTGTTGCAAGACAGGCAGTTACACGTTTGCAGAAATGAAAACTCAAGCACTGGTGCGGCGCTCTGGCCATTTTTGGCTGCAAAGCCGCACCAATGCTGGAGTTTTTATGTTTGACAACGGCTGCCGGTGTCTTGAGCGATGGTTTGCTATTGCGCCCATTTGCGGCAACAATTCCGGCACATCATGAACTTTTTTGAGCGCCCATGAAATCCCGCTTTTACGCCATTCTTGCCACCGCCGTGTTGCTGTTGATTGCAGGCTGTGCCGCGACCAAGCCATCCTCCGCCGACCTGAGCGATGAGGAAATCACCAAACTCCTGATCGGCAAATGGGACCTGTCCGAGAAAGAAGGCCTGCGCTCGACCACCGGTTTCGACCTGTTCCGCGCCGACGGGACGTTTTCCAGCGAGGCGCTGGTCGAATACACCGGCAATCGCTATCGCGGTACACGTGTCTCCGGCAAATGGAAAGTGCTGGACGGCAATCTGGTCGAAACCATCGAAACCTCTGAGCCGCCGGTTCACGACAAGGGCACGGTATATCGACTGAAAGTGCTGAACGTCACCGCCACGCAGCTGGTAACGGAGGGGGCGGGCGGCGTTATCGTGGCGCGGAAGCGTTTGGCCAACTGAAACCAGTTTGTCTTGTGGATTGAGCATCCCGCGTCTGCGACCCGGCAGATGATCTGCAGATTCACGCCTGCCGGGAACATTTCATCCCGTTGATTTCGTGTGCTGTCGTATCGCGCTTCCGACGCTGTGCTGGAGGCGGCACAATGCCGCCATTAGTCGCCGGCCATCTATTCATGGCGGCATCAGACAACAAACAGGGAAATGAAAAATGATCAGAGCGATAGCAATATGCGTGCTGGCGTTGTGGATCGACCTTTCACTTGCGCAGGCACCGACGGCAACGCCGACCGCAACCGGCACTGTGGTGGAAACAACTGTCACCACCGTCAAGCCCGAGACAAAGTTCGATGCCACCGCCGCCACACAGGAATTCATGAACCGCCTGCAGGGCGAGGCGCGCGCCAAATCGGACGCCTATGCCGAAGGCGGTTATTGGTTGCTGTTGTGGACACTGCTGTACGGGCTGGTGGTCGCGTGGCTGCTGCTGTCGTCGGGTGTCTCGTCGCGCATTCGCGATTTCGCCGAGCGTC
>JAEUNB010000067.1 GCA_016790625.1 Betaproteobacteria bacterium
TGTGCACAAGTCGAAGGAGCAGGTGGCGGAGCTGTTCATGAACGCGCATCACAAACCGCGCCTCACTGACATCACGCAGATGACGCGCGAGGCGCGTGAGCAATTGCGCAGCCACTTCCTTGGTGCAGACATGGGCATTTCCGGTGCCAACTTCATCATCGCCGAGACCGGCACCACGCTGACGGTGACCAATGAAGGCAATGCCGACTTGGTGACGACGATTCCGCGCATTCATTGTGTGGTGACCGGCATCGAAAAAGTCATTCCCACGCTGGAGGATTTCGCGACGCTGATCCGCCTGTTGCCGCGCTCCGCCATTGGCCAGTCGATCGCCAATTACCTCACGTTGACCACTGGCATCAAGGCGCCAGGTGAGAGCGACGGACCTGAGCAGATGCATATTGTGTTGGTCGATGCCGGCCGCACCAAGCTGGTGGGTAGCGACATGAAGGACATGCTGCGTTGCATCCGCTGCGGCGCCTGCATGAACCACTGTCCGGTGTATCAGAACGTTGGTGGCCATGCCTACGGCTGGGTGTATCCGGGGCCGATGGGATCGGTGCTGACGCCAACCTATGTCGGCATAGAAAACGCCGGTGATCTGCCGAATGCCGCGACCTTCTGTGGCGAATGCCAGGTGGTTTGTCCGGTGAAGATTCCGTTGCCTGACCTGATGCGCAAATGGCGCGAGCGGCAGTTCGACCAGAGGCTGCGCCCGTTTGGCGAACGATTCGCGATTTCGATCTGGAGTTTTTTTGTGCAGCGCCCCGGCCTGTACGCATTCGCCTCGAAAATGGGTGCGCGCATCGCGTCGTGGATGGGCGGCAAGGAAAAAATGATTCATTCGCTGCCCGGCATTGACGGCTGGACCGATGGCCGCGACATGCCGGCGCCGGCGGGAAAAACTTTCCGCGAACTCTACGCCGGACGAAAGGCAGGCCGATGAGCGCTCGCGACAATATTCTCGCGCGCATCCGTCAGCAGTCGGGACGCATCGGCGCGACCACGGAAGCAGAAATCGTCGCGGTACGCGAACATGCAGCGCAGCATATTCGCGGGCCGCTGCCGTCGATCGCGACGCACGATCCGATCACCCACTTCGTCAGCGAGTGTGCGCGGCTTAAAACCACGACGGCTGAGGTGGCGAGCCTTGCCGATGTACCGGCTGAAGTCGCACGCTACATTGCGACGCAGTCGCTGGAAAAGCGTTGTGTTGGTTGGCATGAATTCTCCCCGCTCAACTGGTCCATGGCGGGAATCACTTTCGACGATCGCGCGGCAAACGGCGACGACCTGATCGGCATCACCGGTTGCTTTTGCGGCATCGGCGAAACCGGCACTTTGCTCCTGTTATCCGCGCCGGCAACGCCAAAAGCCACTGCGTTGCTGCCGGAAACCCACATCTGCGTCGTTCCCAAATCGCGCATCGTGGCCACCATGGAAGATGCGTTTGCGCGCATGCGCGATGAAATCGGCGAGCCGCCGCGCGCGACGTTCTTTGTCTCCGGTCCTTCCCGTACTGCCGATATCGAGCAGACACTGGTGATCGGCGCGCACGGGCCCTACCGGGTGCACATCATCCTCGTTCCCTAAAAAAGACTCATGACAAAAGCTCTCATACTGCGCGGCATCACGGTTCTCATTCTCGCGTTGGCATCGCCGCCTGTGCTGGCGGCTGATGGCGCGACGTCAGTCGATGGAGCGAATCTGGGATTGGTGTGGGTGATCCCGTTCGCCGGCATCCTGCTGTCGATTGCCATCATGCCGCTCGCGATTCCGTCGTTCTGGCATCACCATTTTGGCAAGGTGTCGCTGGCTTGGGCGCTGGCTTTCCTGCTGCCGTTTGCGGCGCTGCAGGGAGTGGGCTTGACCGCGCATGAGTTGCTGCACACGCTGCTGGCCGAATACATTCCGTTCATCATCCTGCTGCTGGCCTTGTTCACCGTCTCCGGCGGCATCTACGTGCGTGGCAATCTGCACGGCACGCCTGCGCTTAACACCGGCCTGCTGGCGTTGGGCACTGTGCTTGCCAGCATCATGGGCACCACCGGTGCCGCGATGCTGCTGATCCGCCCGCTGATCCGCGCCAACGACAACCGCAAACACAATGTGCATGTGGTGGTGTTTTTTATTTTCCTGGTCGGCAATATTGGCGGTTCGTTGACACCGCTGGGCGATCCGCCGCTGTTCCTGGGCTTTCTCAAGGGCGTGGATTTTTTCTGGACCACGCGTGCCATGTTCCTGCCGATGCTGCTGGCCAGCGCGGTGCTGCTGGCGCTGTTCTATGTCATCGATTACCACTATTACCACCACCGCGGTGAGGAGCGGCCGGCGCGCCTGGACCCGACACCGGATACTCGCGTTGGCATCGAGGGCGGCGTCAACTTCGTGCTGCTGGGCGCGGTGATCGCGTGCGTGTTGCTATCCGGCTTCTGGAAACCGGGCGTGAGCTTCAGCATCTTCGGTATCGCGGTCGAATTGCAGAACGTGGTGCGCGATGTGCTGCTGCTGGCCATCGCCGGCCTGTCATGGAAAATCACCGCGACTTCCGTGCGTGAAGCCAACGCCTACAGCTGGGGGCCGATCCTCGAAGTGGCGAAGTTGTTTGCCGGCATTTTCGTCACCATCATTCCGGCGATTGCCATCCTGCGCGCCGGGCGCGAGGGCGCACTGGCGCCGCTGGTGGCGATGGTGTCCAGCCCCGGCGGCGAGCCAATCAATTCGATGTACTTCTGGCTGTCCGGCGCCTTGTCCTCGTTCCTCGACAACGCGCCAACCTACCTGGTGTTTTTCAATCTGGCCGGGGGCGATGCGAAAGTGCTGATGACCACGCTGACGACAACGCTGCTGGCGATTTCCTGCGGCTCGGTTTTCATGGGCGCCAACACCTACATCGGCAATGCGCCGAACTTCATGATCAAGGCGATTGCCGAGGAACGCGGTATCAAAATGCCGAGCTTCTTCGGCTATATGGCTTGGTCCTGCGTCATCCTGTTGCCGCTGTTTGCGCTGATCACGTTCGTATTTTTCCGCTGATGCTGGAGCGGGTGGAAATCAACATGAAAGTCCAGCATTGGTGCGGATCTCCGGGCAAAAATGGCTGGAGATCCTCACCAATGCTGGACTTTGTCATTTGGATCGACTCTGGCGAGGTGAAGAAGCTGCTGCAGCGCACCATCGGCAGTCGATAAAAACTGTTGCGACATTTATCACATTTATATTTGTATCCGGCCTATTGCGTATCGCGGGGGGGGCGATTAGCATCACTGAGTTGATGTAATTCGCGGTCCAACGCATGCTGGACAACAGTGCATCACGCAATTCAGCATGGACCGGTCACCGGTCGCGACAAGCAGCCAAATTCAAGAAGCTGCGATCGCAGGGCGGAATGGGAATTTACGCAAGTCGATTCAACCGTCGCACGATAATTCCAACTCTAGGAGGATGTATGACTGAAGAAATCAAGAAGGCGGACGCGTCCGTCAGCCAGAAGCCGGCTCGCCGCAAATTCATCGCCGGCACGGCCGCTGCAACTGGTGCAGCCATTACCGGTTTCCCGATGATTGCCACGGCGCAGACCACCACCCTGCGTTTCCAATCGACCTGGCCCGCCAAGGACATCTTCCACGAATACGCCAACGACTTCGCCAAGAAGGTGAACGATATGGCGGGCGGCAAGCTGAAGATCGAAGTGCTGCCGGCCGGTGCCGTGGTGAAGGCGTTCGATTTGCTCGACGCGGTATCCAAAGGCACGCTGGACGGCGGCCATGGCGTGGTTGCCTACTGGTACGGCAAACAGCAGGCGCTGGCGCTGTGGGGTTCCGGTCCGGCCTGGGGCATGGATGCCAACATGGTACTGGCGTGGCACTACTACGGTGGTGGCAAACAGCTGCTCGATGATATCTACAAGAGTCTCAACCTCGACGTGCAGTCGTTCATCTACGCGCCGATGCCGACGCAGCCGTTCGGCTGGTTCAAGAAGCCGGTGACCAAGCCCGCCGACTTGAAGGGTATCAAGTTCCGTACCGTTGGCCTCGCGGTGGATATCTATACCGACATGGGCGCCGCAGTAAATCCGCTGCCCGGTGGTGAAATTGTGCCGGCACTGGATCGTGGGCTGATCGATGCCGCCGAATTCAACAACGCCAGCTCGGACCGCATCCTCGGCTTCCCGGACGTGGCCAAGAACTGCATGCTGCAAAGCTTCCATCAGGCGTCCGAGAACTTCGAAATCCTGTTCAACAAGACCAAGTACAACGCGCTGGCACCGGAACTGAAGGCGATTATCGATTACGCAGTACAAGCGTCTTCGGCTGACATGTCGTGGAAGGCGATCGATCGCTATTCCAAGGACTACGAGGAAATGAAGAAGGCCGGCGTCAAATTCTGGAAGACACCCAATGCCATCCTCCAGCAGCAACTGGTCAGCTGGGACAAGGTGGTTGCCAAGAAGGAAGCCGACAACCCGGTGTTCAAGAAGGTCAACGAGTCCATGAAGGCATTTGCCCAGCGTGGCTGCCAGTGGCAGAACGACACACTGGTCGATTACAAGATGGCCTACAACCATCTGTTCAATCGCAAGAAGGGCTAGTTCAAGCGGCTGCTGTCAGGCCGCAAAAACCGCAAACCAGTCAGCCATCGGGGCAACCCGATGGCTGATTTTTTGAATGCAAGTCGAAGGAAGCAACATGCAAAAACTGCTGCTGGGCGTGGATCGATTGTCCACCTGGTTCGGCCAGTTCGGCTCGTGGACCATCATCGGCCTCACACTGCTGATCTGCTGGGAGGTATTCTGCCGCTATGTGCTCAACCTGCCGCACGCCTGGGTGTATGACGCGCAGTGGATGCTGTACGGGGTGCTGTTCATGATGGCGGGCGCCTACACGCTGGCGAAGAACGGCCACGTTCGCGGCGACGTGCTGTACGGATTCTTTGAGCCCCGCACGCAGGCAACCATCGACATCATTCTGTACATCGTGTTCTACCTGCCTGGCATCGTCGCGCTGACCTACGCCGGATGGGAGTTTGCCAACGACGCATTGAAGATTCGCGAGCAGACATTTTCCGCAGTGCCGCTGCCGCTGTACCCATTCAAGTTTTCGATCCCGATCGTCGGCGTGTTCATGCTGCTGCAGGGTATCGTCGAAATTGTCCGTTGCGCCATCTGCATCAAGACCGGCGAATGGCCTTCGCGCGAACAGGACGTGGAAGAGGTTGACGTCGAGAAGCTGAAGGAAATGGTGCACGTGAAAGACGAGGACATTGCTGCGCTCGATAAATACGTCACGCCCGCAGCAGGACACAAATCATGAAAATGAAAAAAGAACTGTGGTTCGGCTTCACCATCATGGGCATCATCCTGCTGGCCAGCCTGATCCTGACCCCATGGACCTCGCTGAGCAACGGCCACCTCGGACTGCTGATGCTGTCGCTGGTGGTGGTAGCCATCATGCTGGGCTTCCCCACCGCCTTTACGCTGATGGGCATGGGCATGATCTTCGCCTTCTTCGCCTACTGGGAGGCGAACAAAGGCCATGCTGAAAAGGCCGGCCAGCTCACGCTGGACCTGATGGTGCAGAAAGCCTATGGCGTGATGACCAACGAAGTGTTGCTGTCGATCCCGTTGTTCGTGTTCATGGGTTACCTGGTCGAGCGCGCCAACCTGATCGAGAAACTGTTCAAGTCGCTGCACCTTGCGCTGGCGCGCTTGCCCGGCTCGCTGGCGGTGGCCACGCTGGTGACCTGCGCGATTTTTGCCACAGCAACCGGCATCGTTGGTGCAGTCGTTACCTTGATGGGCCTGCTGGCATTGCCGGCGATGTTGCGCGCGGGCTATGACGTGCGCCTGTCGGCGGGTGTCATCACCGCTGGGGGCTGTCTCGGCATCCTGATCCCGCCATCGGTAATGCTGATTGTGTACGGTGCCACGGCTGGCGTGTCGGTGGTGAAGCTTTATGCCGGCGCATTTTTCCCCGGCATCATGCTGGCGACGCTCTACATCGGCTATGTCATTGTGGTGGCGAAGCTGAAGCCAAAACTGGCGCCGCCTTTGTCGGCAGAGGATCGCAAGGTCTCCGTGCCGGCCGCCACATTGGCAGCGGTCGGTTCGCCTTCGCGTAACGCCATGGCGGGTCTATGGTCAACCATCAAGGCACGTGGCGACCAGCCGATCGACCGCAAGCATCTGCGCCGTCAATGGTTGACGGTGCTGCTGCCGGCGATTGCGTTTTCACTGATTCTTGGTTTGTCGTGGAATTCGATCACCAAGCCGGACGTGGTGGACGATACCTCGGGCCTGCAGCAAACCGGGCAGGAGAAGTCGTCCAATCCGGCTGAATCACGCGATCGCGCCGGCGATGTGGCCGAGCCGCCGGCAAGCGATGTCAAGGAACCGCCGTCAGGCGACTTGAAAGAGCCTACATCCGGTGATGTCAAGGAGCCGCCATCGGGCGACGTAAAGGAACCGCCTTCCGGAGACGTGAAGGAACCGCCATCGGACGACGTCAAGGAGCCACCATCCGATGTCAAAGAGCCGCCTGGTGCTGATGCCAAAGGTGCGGCTGCTGGTAAGGGCGGGGCGAAGACTGCCGATGCGGTGCAGGCGGCAAAGGCGCCGGCCCCCGCTGTGGCCGAAGCCCGCCATCCGACACCAGATTGGTTCTGGATCACGCTGGGTGTATGCATGACCTTGCTGGTGGTCTTATACACCACGCTCACCTTCGAGCGCCTCGAAGTGTTCAAGATGCTGCTGGCGTCGTTCTTCCCGCTGGCGGTGCTGATCCTCGCTGTGCTGGGTACCATCGTGTTCGGTCTGGCCACGCCGACCGAAGCGGCGGCCATCGGCAGTTTCGGCGGGTTTGTATTGGCGGCGGTTTACATGCTGCTGGCCAAGGACGCCGCCACGCGCAAGCGCATTGCGCGCATCTGGATTCCGTTCTGGCTGGTGTTCATGGTGTCGGTGGTCTGGTTCGTCCTGTTCAAGGCGGAAGTGCTTGAAAGTGGGCCGCCTGCCGAGGTGGGGCTGATTTCGGTTGCCGCCATCGGCATCTGGTGCGTGCTGGCGACCATGCAAGTGCGCATGGGCGGCATCATCAAGGAGTCGGTATTCCTTACCGCCAAGACCTCGGCGATGGTGTGCTGGCTGTTTGTCGGCTCGGCCATTTTCTCGGCGGCGTTCGCATTGCTGGGCGGTCAGGAAATCATTGAGAAATGGGTACTGTCCCTGGGCCTAACGCCGCTGCAGTTCATGATCCTGGCGCAGTTCATCATCTTCATCCTCGGCTGGCCGCTGGAGTGGACCGAGATCATCGTTATCTTCATGCCGATCTTCATTCCGCTGCTGGCCAAGTTCAACATCGATCCGCTGTTCTTCGGCCTGCTGGTGGCGCTCAATCTGCAGACCGCATTCCTCTCGCCGCCGGTGGCGATGGCCGCGTTCTATTTGAAGGGTGTGTCGCCGCCGCATGTCACACTGAACCAGATCTTCGCCGGCATGCTGCCGTTCATGGGCATTCAGGTATTGGCGCTGGTGCTGTTGTACATCTTCCCCGAGATCGGCCTGTGGCTGCCATCGGTTCTGTACAAGTAGGCAAATAAACGACGGGCAGGTGATTGACGCCGGACATGGCGTCAATCACCGTTGAGCCGCTATCGTTGGATGCAATGAAACCGAAAATTCTCATTACGCGCCAGGTGTTTCCGGAAATGGTGGCGCAACTGGAGCAGGTCGCGAGCGTCGATCACAATCACACCGACGACATCTTCTCGCCGGACACATTGCGTGCGCGTGCACAAGGTTGCACCGGGGTTGTGACCTGCCTGACGGAAAAAATCGATGCAGCATTCTTCGATGCCTGTCCGACGGTTAAGGTCGTAAGCAATATTGCCGTCGGCTATAACAATATCGACGTGGCGGAGGCATCCAAGCGTGGCGTGAAGGTGACCAACACCCCGGGCGTACTGGATGACACCACGGCCGATCTCACGTTTGCGTTGCTGATGGCGGCGGCGCGTCGCGTGACAGAAACCGAGCGGCGCCTGCGTAACGGCGAATGGAAAAAAGGTTTCGCGCTGCAGCAGTGGCTGGGCACCGATATTCACCATGCTTCACTGGGCATTATCGGCATGGGTCGTATCGGCCAGACCATCGCCAAGCGCGCGTCTGGATTCGAGATGAAGGTGAGCTACTTCAATCGCACGCGGCTCGATGCAGCGACTGAAGAAAAATACAAGGTCGCGTACAAAACCAAGGAAGCCATCCTGCGCGACAGCGATTTCGTCGTTGTTATGGTGCCGTACTCGGCAGCCACGCATCATCTGATCAAGGCGGAAGATCTGGCGCTGATGAAGCCCTCCGCGATCCTCATCAACACGGCGCGCGGCGGTGTGGTCGATGATGTTGCGCTGATTGCGGCATTGAAAGAGAAACGCATTGCCGGTGCTGGTATTGATGTATTCGAGGGCGAGCCTGCACTCAATCCCGCATTCCTCGATCTCGACAATGTCGCGTTGACGCCGCACATCGGCAGTGCCACGCACGCCACGCGCATGCGGATGGCTATGCTGGCCGCAACCAACATGCAGGCTGCGCTGGAGGGGCGCGAGCCGCCCAATTGGATTAACCGGTCGTAGCGAAGTCATACACAGGCGAAGGAAACAATTTTCCTCGTCGCACGTAACGCACAACGAAAATCTTCCCGGTAATATCTCGCTGGTTGCTGCGCTGCATCAGGCGCGGCGAAGCTGATTCCTTTCAATCCGCATCACCGAAATCAGGAGCCGCACATGAAAGTCGCATTCCTAGGCTTGGGCGTAATGGGTTATCCGATGGCCGGCCATCTGCAGGCCAAGGGGCATGAAGTCACCGTTTACAACCGCACCACTGCCAAGGCAGAAGCGTGGGCCAAGCAACATGGCGGCGCGTTTGGTGCCACTGTGGCCGAGGCGGTCAAGGGTTCGCAGTTGGTGATGATGTGCGTGGGCAATGACAACGACCTGATGGAAGTGGGCCAGGCCGCACTGGCGGCAATGCCTTCCGGCACCACGTTGGTCGATCACACCACCGCGTCGGCCGATGCGGCGCGCAAACTTTATGAAATCGCCAAAGCCAAGGGCATTGCCTTTATCGACGGCCCGGTTTCGGGTGGCCAGGCGGGGGCGGAGAAGGGCCAGCTCACCGTGATGTGCGGTGGCGATCAGGCGCCGTTCGATGCGGCCAAGCCGGTGATCGATTGTTATGCCAAGGCCACCACCCTGATGGGCGCATCGGGCGCCGGCCAGTTGACCAAGATGGTTAACCAGATCTGCATCGCCGGCCTGGTGCAGGCCCTGTCGGAAGGGCTGGCTTTTGCCGAAAAGGCCGGGCTGGATGGCAACCTGGTGCTGGACGTGATTTCCAAGGGCGCTGCGCAATCCTGGCAGATGGAAAATCGCGGCCGTACCATGCTGAAACGCGAATTCAACTTCGGCTTTGCCGTCGACTGGATGCGCAAGGATCTGGGCATTTGCATGGAAGAAGCCAAGCGAAACGGGGCAAAACTGCCGATTACGGCCCAAATCGACCAGTTTTACAGCGATGTGCAGAAAGCCGGGGGTAACCGTTTTGACACCTCCTCGCTGATCACACGCTTGTAACAATCACGACGGTCCGGCTTTACGCCGGACAGGGCGCACGCCTATACTGGCAGGGCATAAAAACCAGTCGTTCCGGGTAAATTCATCGCGAATCACCGGAATCCAGCGCAAAACGCGTGTAAACGCGCATTCGACGCACCCTGCTTGAAGTGGAAATGCTGTGATCAAACTCTATTATTCGCCGGGCGCCTGCTCTCTGGCGTCGCATATCGTCCTCGAAGAGCTCGGCATTGCCTATGAGCCGGTGCTGGTATCGCTCAAGGATGGCGAGCACAAAAAGGCCGATTTTCTCAAGATCAACCCCAAGGCGCGGGTGCCAGCGCTGAACGTGGACGGCAAGGTCCTGACCGAAAACGTGGCCATCCTGACTTATCTGGGCGGCGGCTATGCCGAGCGCGGCTTGTGGCCCAAGGAAACCTGGAAGCAGGCCGAGGCGCTGTCGCTGATGGCTTGGCTCGCTTCGAGCGTGCACATCGCCTTTGCCGGCATTTTTCGACCGGAGCGTTTCTGCACCGACGTGCCGGCGCACGCCGCCATCGGCGCCACCAGCCGCGCCACCATCGAAAAGTACTTTGCCGATATCGACAAGCTGCTCACCGGCCGCACCTTTGCGATGGGTGGTCAGTACACGGTTTGCGATCCTTACCTGCTGGTGTTTTACCGCTGGGGCAATCGCATCGGCCTGCCGATGAAGGAACGCTTCCCGGTCTGGGCGAAACACGCGCAGCGTGTGGCATCGCGGCCAACGGTTAAGCGCATTCTCGAAGCCGAAGGCATCCAGATCGACGGCTGACCTGCGCCGTATCGGAAAATGAAACTCCAGCATTAGTGCGGTTCTTCAGGCTATTTCAGCCTGAAAGCCCCACCAATGCTGGAGTTTTTCCTTTGTGTGCTATGAAAAAGTACGCCCCGACTTACCCCTTCGCCAGCAGAGCCGACACCGCTCTCGCCAGTTCCACATCCCGCCCGGCTCTCACATCGCCAACGCTCGGCTTGACCTCGATATCCGGCGTAATCCCCGCACCAACAAACTCGCTTCCATCGGGGAACCGGTCGCGCTTCACGCAGATGCGGCCACTGCCGCCACCCGGAAGCTTGATGAATAGCGGTTGCCCGGTACTCCCTCCCGTCGCGGCTCCCACAGTGATCCCGCGCTTGAGCAGCCTGTAAGAAACCAGAAAGTCTTCCGCCGCCGAAAACGTTTGCGCGCTTGTGAGAACGGCAACCGGCCCGGAAAAAATTTGTTCGCGCTTTACGGTGTATGGTCGATTGCTGCTGATGTCGAGCCAGGAGACATTCGCCTGGCCGCGTGCGCGATCAAGCGCAGTCTCGCTGCGAATAAAACTCGCCGATCCTGGAATGGGCGTGCTGGTGAGGTAGCTCAAAATCGCAAGACCGAAATTCGTCGAGCCACCGCCATTGCGGCGCAGGTCAATGACGAGGCCTTTCGCCTTCAGGATGTCGGGAAGTGCTTTTTCGAGTGCTTTTACGCCGGCGTCGGATTCAAAGTGATCAATGGAAATTACCGCGACACCTTCGGGTGTCACCGAGAAGCCAAAACGCTCGCGGCGAACCACATCGCCTGCATCGGTAATCGGCGCCCGGCTGACTGTTTCAATGCGCTCCTTCCCCTGCGCATCTCTGATAGTCAGCGCTACTGGTTTGGCAACATCTCCGCTGAGCAGCTGATAGGTGTAGGTGCGCATTGTGCGGTCCTGCGGTGTGGAGCTGCTCACATAGGGCGCAATCTTTGCTTCCGCATACTGAATCGCATTCTGGCCATCGATGGCGTAAATTTCATCGCCGATGGCAATACGGCGGGACAGGCTCAAGCTATCCGCACGCGTGACAATGACTTTGCCATCCACCAGCGCAGTGGCCAGTGGTGGCCGCGCGAAGAACTGCTGCGACAACTCGTTGGGAGGGTAGATATTGGTGTGGCCGTCGCGCAACTGTGGCGCAAACTTCATCAGGACATCGTAATAGTCGCGTGTTGTTTCCGCCGCCATTACTTGTTTGAGGGTATCGAGATACAGCTGATCCCAGACCAGCGTGGGAACTTTGTCAAAGTGAACAAAATTCTGTCGCGCCTCCGCCCAAAAAAGCGAAAGTCCGGCGACACGTTCTTCAACGGAAAGTTTTTCCTTGTACGGTGTCGAGATGCTGGGAACATTCCAGAGGCGATCCGTTGCGTCGAGGTTTTGCAGCAGCGCTTTAAAGCGTGGCTCGTTCTGCAGGGATGCGAATGCCGATTCGGACGTCAGCATCCTCTTGAGTGGCGGCGCCATGACGTCCTGATGCGCACGTTCAAGATGCGTCAGTGCTTTCTCGATATTGGCGGCGCCGCCGCGCTGGGCGTGCAAGCGCGCAATTTCCAATAGCGTATTGAAGCGCCGCGCGCGCAGAAATTTGTCGCCATTGGCCAAATCCCGCATCAATGGCGTCTGCAGATACTGCAACACAGCATCGATCTTGCCCATCGCGATGGCAAAGTCGGCGTCGCTCACCTCGCCACTGCGCAATTTGGCGAGCGCCTCGCCCCGCATGTTCTCCACAATCTGGTAGGCGGATGCGGCGTCCTTCGGGGTTTCCTGTGCGGCGGATGCAGCCTGATTGGCGACTGCGAGGCAAACAAAAAATGCAAAGGCGAAATTGCGATTCATAGAAATCCCAGGGTTTTCATCGTCGGAAAACATCGTCGGAAAATGCGTGACTTAGTTTAGGGACAGGTTCTGAAAATTGCCACCCAATTTACAGATAGCGTACGGCCAAGTTTAGGAAATCGCTGCACGTGATTTGATGGCGATTTCATCGTTATGCCATCGTGCTGACGCCATGCGCTCACCCGGAGTTCCCAATTAAAACTCTATAATCGGCGCGGCTTTCAAGGCATTTTTGGTCTAGAAGCCCCGTCAATGCTTGAGTTTCCTCTTTGTGTGCTGCGGAAACAGCGCGCGTAAAATGCGCGCTCCATGTCCCAGACTTCATCCCCGCGCCTGCAGCTTGAAAACGTGCTCGCCGCTGACCGCGGCAAGCTGATCGCGCTCGACAAGAAGCGGCGAGATTTTGCGCGCGCCGGCAAGCCGCATGACCAGCTGGACAAGCAGTTTGATGCCTTGCTTGCGGCGGCGCGCGAACGCCATGCTGCAAAGATATCCCGGCACGCACTGGTGGCGAAGCCGCAGTTCGACGATGCACTGCCCATCGCGGAACGCCGTGGCGAAATCGCAGACCTGATCAAAAAACACCAGGTGGTGATCCTGTGCGGCGAAACCGGCTCGGGTAAAACCACCCAGCTGCCGAAGATCTGTCTCGAACTGGGCCGTGGCATCAACGGCATGATCGGCTGTACGCAACCGCGCCGCATTGCCGCGCGCAGCCTCGCAACCCGTTTGGCAAAGGAACTTGGCGCAGCCGGCAATCACGCCGTGGGTTACAAGATCCGCTTTAACGATCACACCGACGACAACACCTTCGTCAAGGTAATGACCGACGGCATTCTGCTGGCCGAGACGCACAGCGATCGCAATCTGTGGAAGTACGACACGCTGATCATCGACGAGGCGCACGAACGCAGCCTGAACATCGACTTCCTGTTGGGTTATGTGAAGCAACTGATCGCAAAGCGGCCAGATCTCAAGGTGATCATCACCTCCGCGACCATCGACCCGCAGCGGTTCTCGCGCCACTTCGACAATGCGCCGGTGATTGAAGTCTCCGGTCGCACCTATCCGGTTGAAGTACGCTATCGACCCGAGCATTTCCTCGACGACGCCGAGGACGCGGTGCCGATCGAGGACGCGGTGGTCAAGGCGGTGGATGAAATTTTCCACGAGACGCATGAGGGCGACGTGCTGGTGTTCCTGCCCGGTGAGCGCGAAATTCGCGATTGCGATGAGGCGCTGCGCAAGCATCACCCTGCACATACGGAAGTACTGCCGCTCTATTCTCGTCTGTCGAACGCCGAGCAGGATCGTGTGTTTCAACCCGGCAATCGCCGCCGCATCGTGCTCGCCACCAACGTCGCCGAAACCTCGCTCACGGTGCCCGGCATACGCTATGTGGTCGATGCCGGCGTGGCGCGTATCAACCGCTACAGCCCGCGCAGCAAGATCAACCAGCTGCAGATCGAGCCAATCTCGCAGGCCTCGGCGCAGCAGCGCGCCGGGCGCTGCGGTCGCGTGGCCAGCGGCATCGCTGTACGGCTGTACGCTGAGGAAGACTTTGCCGCGCGTCCCGCCTTCACCACGCCGGAAATCCTGCGCACTTCGCTGGCCGATGTGATCCTGCGCATGAAGTCGCTGGGCCTGGGTGACGTGCAGGATTTTCCTTTTGTCGAGCCGCCCAGCCCGCGCATGATCGAGGACGGCTATCGGCAATTGTTCGAGTTGGGCGCGGTAGACGACAACAAGGCGCTGACGCAACTCGGCTGGAAGCTGGCCAAGTTTCCGGTGGACCCGGCCATCGCGCGCATGCTGATCGCCGGCGAACGCGAGGGTGCGCTGAAGGAGGTGCTGCTGATTGCCTCCGCTTTGTCGGTGCAGGATCCGCGCGTGCGGCCGCATGACAAGCAGCAGGAATCGACGCTCGCGCACGAAAAATTCGCGCATCCGCAGTCGGAGTTCCTCGCCTTCGTCAAACTGTGGGAGTTCTACGAAGAGGCGTGGAAGCACAAGAAATCGAACCGGCGCTTCGACCAAATTTTGCATGAGAATTTTCTCTCGCCGTTGCGCATGCGCGAGTGGCGCGATGTGCACTCACAGCTGTCCGAATTGGTCACGTCGCAGGGTATGCACCTGAATCAGGAACCCGCCAAATACGATTCGCTGCATCGTGCCCTGCTTACCGGACTTATCGGCAACGTAGGCACTAAAGCCATCGAAGGCGATCACTACCTGGGTACTCGCGGACTCAAGTTTCAGCTACCGCGCCGCAACCAGCAGCATGCGGCGCAGAAAGCCAATCGCATGAAGTGGGTGATGGCAGCGGAATTGACCGAGACCACGCGCGTGTACGCGCGCACGGTGGCGTCGATCGAGCCGGAGTGGATTGAGCAACTGGCGGCACATCTGGTCACACGCACCTGGTTCGAGCCGCACTGGGAACGCAAGAGCGGGCAGGTGGTGGCATTCGAGCAGGTGTCGCTGTATGGCCTGGTCATCAATCCACGCCGCCGCGTGCATTACGGCGCGATCAATCCGGTCGAGGCGCGAGAGATCTTCATTCGCCAAGGTCTGGTGCCGGGCGAAGTCGATACCCACGGCAAATTCCTGCGCCACAACCTGAAGCTGATTGGCGAGATCGAGGACATCGAGCACAAGGCGCGGCGGCAGGATGTGCTGATCGACGAAGACGATATGTTTGCGCTGTACGACGCAACGATTCCGGCCGACGTGGTCAACATGGCCGGCTTCGAGAAATGGCGCAAGGATGCGGAAA
Source organism: Betaproteobacteria bacterium (assembly GCA_016790625.1). Taxonomy (GTDB): domain Bacteria; phylum Pseudomonadota; class Gammaproteobacteria; order Burkholderiales; family Usitatibacteraceae; genus UKL13-2. Next base: position 15,073 of record JAEUNB010000067.1, read on the forward strand.
AGAAATCCCCCGGCGTGCTGGAGTTTGCCCGCGAGCAGTTGATGCGGCGCGGCGCTTCGGAAATCACCTTCGACCTGT
>JAEUNB010000089.1 GCA_016790625.1 Betaproteobacteria bacterium
AAGTACCGAGCGCAATGCGGGGCATAATGGGAAGCGCCAAAGATTGTCGTTCCATAATAATAGTCGCCTTGCCTCTGTTTTGCCTCATTGGTGCCGCGGCGATCGCACCGTCGCGTACCATCCTGTTGATTGAATGTACGAGGAAAACCGCCATGCTTGTTCGCCGCATCGCCGCCATCGTCGCCATTGCATTGTCCCTATCGTTGGCGTGTTCGTTTCCCGCCACCGCGCAAACCCTGACCATGGGCACCAAGCTCGAGCTGAACACGCTGGACCCACACTTCTTTGCCGCTTTCCCGACCGGTTCCTCGCACGAGTTGATCTATGAGCGGCTGGCGATGCTGGACGACAAACTGGTGCCGCGTCCACTGTTGGCCGCATCGTGGAAAAACATCGACAACCTGACTTGGGAAATCAAGCTGCGCAAGGGCGTGGTGTTTCACAACGGCGCGCCGTTTACGGCCGACGACGTGATCTTTACCTGGGAGCGCGTGCCGAACGTGCCCAACTCACCGAATTCGTTTTCGCAATTCACCCGCGGCGTGGAAAAGATTATCAAGATCGACGACCACACGCTGCAGATGAAAACCTCGGCACCAACACCGATGCTGCCGAACGACCTGGCCAACGTGTTTATCGTGTCGGCCTCGGCCGCCAAGGGATTGACAACGCAGGACTTCAACTCCGGCAAAGCTGCCATCGGTACCGGGCCGTACAAGTTGGTCGAGTGGAAGAATGGTGAACAGCTCACCGTCGAGCGCTTCGATAAGTATTGGGGGCCAAAGCCGCCGTGGGCAAAGGTGATCGAGAAGGTACTGGCCAAGGATCCGGCGCGTCTCGCCGCACTGTTATCAGGGCAGGTTGATGCGATTGATGCCGTGCCGAGTGCCGACATGGCGCGAATCAAGAGTGATGGCAAATACAGCCTGTTCCGCGGACCGGCGGCACTGGTGCATTACATTGCGCTCGATTCAGCGCGCGACGTTTCTCCTTTCGTCACTGCCAAGGACGGCAAGCCACTGGACAAGAATCCGCTGAAAGACCCGCGTGTGCGCAAGGCGCTCTCCATGGCGATCAATCGCACCGCCATCATCGACCGGGTGATGGATGGCAGCGGCATTGCCGCGGCGCAATTGCTGGGCGAGCAGTTTCCCGGATCACCTAAAGGCTTGAAGCCGGATGCGTTTGACATTGCCAAGGCGCAGGCGCTGCTGAAGGAGGCCGGTTGGGGCGACGGTTTCCGCATCGTGTTGCACGCGACCAATGATCGTTATCCCAATGACGCATCAGTCGCACAGGTGGTTGCGCAAATGTGGACGAGGCTGGGATTGAAGGCCGAAGTCGAGGCCATTCCCGGCAGCCTGTTTTTCTCGCGCGCGTCGAAGCAGGATTTCAGCGCATTCGCCGCGCAGTACGGTGCCGAGGAAGCTGCGAACAGCCTCCGTGCGCTGGTTGCCACCTACACGCCTGCCAAGGGCTTCGGCACTGCCAACCGGACGCGCTATTCCAACGTCATTGTCGATGGGCTGCTGGGCGATGCGCTGCAGACCATGGACGACGAACGCCGCAATGAACTGCTGGGCCGGGCGATCAAATTTGCCATGACCGACCAGCCGCTGATTCCGGTGTTTTATCCGATCTTCGATTTCGCGGCGAAAAAAGGGCTCACGATTACACCCCGTGCGCAGCGGCGTTTTAACGCACTGATGGTGCGGCCGACGGGCAAGTGATTGAACGAGCGTTATCCGGTGTCGGTGTGCGATTGAATGGCGTGGCATGAGATGATTTGCTTCCTGCCTCAATTCGCCAGCCCGCTTTTCGCCTGCCTGTAGCCAAATGCTCGCCTACACCATCCGCCGCCTGTTCCAATCCGGTTTTGTGCTGGTGGTGATGTCGTTGCTGGTGTTCGCTGGCGTTTATGCCATTGGCAACCCGATCGAGCTGCTGGTGAACCCGCAGGCGGATGAAGTCGAAAAGCTGCGCGCCACGGTCGCGCTGGGGCTAGACAAGCCGCTTTACGAGCAATACATCGTATTTCTCAAGGGTGCTGTCACTGGCGACTTGGGCAAGTCGTTCGTATTCGGCACACCGGCGCTCACATTGATTCTGTCCAAACTGCCGGCAACGCTGGAGTTGGCTTTTTGCGCCTTGTTCATCGCCGTCTGCCTAGGCATTCCGCTCGGCCTGTATGCCGGGTTGAAGCCTGATGGCGTGATCGGCCGCTCGATCATGGCGGGCTCCATCGTCGGTTTCTCGCTACCGACGTTCTGGGTCGGGCTGGTGCTGATCATGTTCTTCTCAGTGCATCTGGGCTGGCTGCCGTCCAACGGCCGCGGCGAGACCGTGAGTGTGCTGGGACTGCAGGTCAGCTTTCTGACTTGGGACGGTCTCACGCATTTGTTCATGCCGGCGTTCAACTTGGCGCTGCTTAAGCTCTCGCTGCTGATTCGCCTCACCCGCGCCGGTACGCGCGAAGCGCTGCTGCAGGACTATGTGAAGTTCGCCCGCGCCAAGGGGCTGCCGGCCGGTCGCGTGATCGGCGTGCATGTGCTGAAGAACATCATGATCCCGATTGTCACCGTGATCGGCCTGGAGTTTGGCGGCCTGATCGCGTTCTCGATCATCACCGAAACCATTTTTGCCTGGCCTGGTTCTGGCAAGCTGTTGATCGACTCGATCAACCAGCTCGACCGGCCAGTGATCGTTTCTTATCTGATGGTGATCGTGTTTGTGTTCATCGTCATCAATTTCGTGGTCGACATGGTGTACTCAGTGCTCGACCCGCGGGTACGACTGGGCGGTGGCGCTGGAGGTGGACATTGAGCGCCGCTGCCGAAAGCCCGCTGAAACAACTGTGGGGCGAGTTCGCCGCATCGAAGCTGGCGCTGGTCGGACTCGCGCTGCTGGTGTCGGTGGTGATGATTGCCGTGTTCGCGCCGTTGATCTCGCCGCAGAACCCCTACGATCTCGCACAGCTCGATGTGATGAGTGGCAAGCTGGCACCCGGTGAACAGGCGATGTCCGGCAAAACGCATCTGCTCGGCACCGATGATCAGGGGCGCGACATGCTATCGGGCATCTTTTATGGCTTGCGCATTTCGCTCGGCGTAGGTGTCGTCAGCACTGTCATCGCACTGGTCATCGGACTGTTCTTCGGTTTGATCGCAGCCTATTTCGGCGGCTGGGTCGATACGCTGATCATGCGCATCGTCGATATCCAGTTATCGTTCCCGGCAATCCTGATCGCGCTCATCCTGCTGGCATTACTGGGGCAGGGCGCGGACAAGATCGTCATTGCGCTTATTACCGTGCAGTGGGCTTACTACGCCCGCACCGTGCGCGCCTCGGCGCTGGTGGAAAAGCAGAAGGAATATATCGAGGCTGCGCAGGTACTGGCACTGAGCAAGGCGCGCATCCTGTTCCGTCACATGCTGCCGAACTGTCTGCCGCCGCTGATTGTTGTGGCAACGGTGCAGGTAGCGCATGCAATTTCGCTGGAAGCCACGTTATCGTTCCTCGGCCTCGGCCTGCCGATTACCGAGCCGTCGCTGGGCCTGCTGATTTCCAATGGCTTTACCTATTTGATGAGCGGCAAGTACTGGATCAGTTTCTATCCCGGCCTCGCGTTGCTGATAACGATTGTCGCGATCAACCTGGTGGCCGACCAGCTGCGCGATGTGCTGAATCCGAGGCTGAAGAAGTGATGTCGTCATTGACAAAGCCTAGCATTGGCGCGGCCCGCAGGCCAAAAATAGCTGGAAATGCCCGCCAATGCTGGACTCTTGCCTTCTTGTTCCGCGGGGTTCAGCCATGAGTGCTGTGCTGACCGTCGACAATCTGCGCACGCATTTCTTCACCAAGGCCGGTGTGGTCAAAGCGGTTGATGATGTGTCGTTTTCCATCGAGCGCGGCAAGATCCTTGGCTTGGTCGGCGAATCCGGTTCGGGCAAATCAATGACCGGCTATTCGATCATGGGGCTGATTGACGCACCCGGCCGCATCGTCGAAGGCCGCATCGTGCTGAACGGTCAGGACATCACCTCGCTGCCGATGGATCAATGGCGCAAGCTGCGCGGCAATCGTGTCGCGATGATTTTCCAGGACCCGATGATGACGCTGAACCCCGTGCTGCGCATCGATACCCAGATGATCGAAGCCGTGCTGGCGCATCACGACATCAGCAAGGCCGCCGCGCGCGATCGTTGCCGTGCAGCGTTGGTACAGGTGGGCATTCCGTCTCCCGACGAACGACTTGCCTCATATCCTCATCAGTTTTCCGGCGGCATGCGGCAGCGCGTGGCGATTGCGATTGCGCTGCTGAATAAACCCGATGTGATCATTGCTGACGAGCCGACCACAGCGCTCGACGTCACCATCCAGGGGCAAATCCTGTTCGAGATGCAGAAGCTCTGCCGAGAATCGGGTACGGCGCTGATCTGGATTACGCATGATCTTTCAGTGGTTGCCGGCCTCGCTGACGAGGTGGCCGTGATGTACGCCGGCAAGATCGTCGAAAACGGCCATGTCTCCGCAGTGCTGGACAAACCTCTGCACCCTTACACCAAGGGCTTGCTGGAGTCGGTACCGAGCCGCAACGTCAAAGGCACACCGCTGAAACAGATCCCCGGCATGACGCCCTCGCTGCTTTCCATCGGCAATGGTTGCGCATTTCGCGAGCGTTGCGGCTACCGCAGCGGCGAATGCGAAGTGGCGCCGCCGATATCACACCCCTATCCCGATCGTGGCGTTCGCTGCGTGCATCCGCAGGCGTGAAGGTGTAAATGCAATGACAGCGCCGCTACTTGAGCTGAAGAACATATCCAAGCAATTCGCGCAGCGGTTGGATATGGCCGGTCGCATCGCGCAGAAGTTGGGCGCCAACGTTCGCGATGAAGTGGTACATGCTGTGGATCGCGTCGATCTGGCCATCCAGCCCGGAGAGGTTGTCGGTCTGGTCGGCGAATCGGGCTGCGGCAAATCGACGCTGGGTCGCGTGGTATGCGGCATTCATCCGCAAACCTCGGGTGAGCGCTGGTGGCAGGGCGTCAATGTGGATGCGCTATCCGCCGCCGACAAGCGCGCCATGCAGTTACAGGTACAGATGATTTTTCAGGATCCGTATGCCTCGCTCAATCCTCGATATCGGGTGGAGAACATCATCGGCGAAGCGCCCGTGGTGCACGGCCTGGTTGATCGCCGGCAACAGCAGGAGTATGTCGCCAGCATGATGCAGAAAGTGGGATTGGATCCTTCGCTGGCGCGGCGCTTCCCGCACCAGTTTTCCGGTGGTCAACGAGCGCGCATCGGCATCGCGCGGGCGCTGGCGGTGAAACCAAAGTTCCTGGTGTGTGACGAAGCGGTGGCTGCACTCGACGTATCGATACAGGCGCAAGTGCTGAATCTGTTTATCCAGCTACGTGAAGAGCTCAAGCTTACCTACCTGTTCATCAGTCACGACTTGGGTGTCGTGCGTCATTTGTCGGACCGCGTCGTCATCATGTATTTGGGTCGCGTGGTCGAAACCGCACCGGCGGAGGAACTTTTCTCGCAGCCGAACCATCCCTATACACAGGCACTGCTGGCCGAGGTGCCGTCGCTGGATGTGCGCAAGAAGGACTTTGTCGCCATCAAGGGCGAAATTCCGTCGCCGCTCCACCCGCCATCCGGTTGTCACTTTCACCCACGCTGCCCGCATGCGATGGAGCGCTGCAAGATCGAAGCGCCCGTGCTGAAGACCATCGCCGTCAATCGCCAGTCCGCCTGTCATCTCAACGAATAGCTATTCCTTTTTCCAGATAACACCGTCACTGCAGGCTTACCCATGTCGCTATCTCCGTTTCCTCCGTTCACCTTCATCCCTTCCCGAACCGGGCATGATCACGATGTGCCGGTGGTGTTCGATTCGCCGCACAGTGGCGTTCGTTATCCCAAGGACTTCGACACCATCGTGCCGCCGTTGACTTTGCGCCGCGCCGAGGACACGCACGTTGAAGCGCTGTATGGCGCCGCGCCGGATCACGGCGCGACATTGATCGCTGCCAACTTCCCACGCAGCTACATTGACGCCAATCGTTCGTTACTCGACATCGATGCCGCTTTGCTGGATTCGGCCTGGCCGGGGCCGATCAATGCCAGCCGCAAGACGGAAAAGGGTATTGGCCTAGTGTGGCGCCTGCTCGACACCGGTGAGCCGATTTATAGCCGTAAGCTCTCGGTAGCTGAAGTGCAGACGCGCATCGCGCACTTCTATGCGCCGTATCACAAGGCCGTGCGCGACGCGATCAATGCCGCACACAAGCACTATGGCG
>JAEUNB010000166.1 GCA_016790625.1 Betaproteobacteria bacterium
GTGGCACTTTGCAACGCACCACCTTGCGGCCCGATGCGCTGCATCTGGAGATCACCGAAACCATGGTGATGCGTGACGATGCCAGCAGCGAGGTGGTGTTGACCGCGCTCGGCGAACTGGGTGTGGGCGTGGCAATTGACGATTTCGGCACCGGCTAGTCGTCGCTCAGTCAGATGAAGCGCATTCCAGCCAACTTCATCAAGATCGATCGTTCGTTCGTCGAGGATTGCCCGGACGATGCCGGCAGCGTGGCAATCGTGCGCGCCATCATTGCCATGGCGCACAGCCTCAAGCTGAAAGTCATCGCCGAGGGTGTGGAGACCGAAGCGCAGCTCAAGCTGCTGGTGGCGATGGATTGCGATATGGCGCAGGGCTTCCTGTTCAGCCCGCCTGTGCCGGCGGAACAATTGAGCGCGCTGCGGGTTAACGGCGAGTTCATTCGCGAGCGTTTTGCCTGGCGCCATCGCGCAACGTTGAAGTCGGTCAGCGGCAAAGACTGAGTTCCACGCAAATCACTTCAGCTTCCCGGTGAGGTGATCGGGTTTTGCATTGGCCTTACAATTTGGCCAGCCGGGTGCCCGGTGAACCGAAAGCGAACCCATGCAGCGCGCCACCGCCATCCGCCACGCCGAGCAGTATTTCGACAGCAAATCATTTCACGCCGATCTGGCGCGACGTGTGGCGATCGCCACCGAAAGCCAGAACCCGGCGCGCGGTGCGGAACTGACCAGCTACCTTGCGGAGGAATTGACTGCGGCGCTGAATACGCTGGGCTTCAACTGCAAGGTTTACGAAAGTCCCGTCGGCAAAAGCCCCTTCCTGATCGCGACACGGCATGAGGGTGATGACCTGCCGACGCTGATGTCGTACGGGCATGGCGATGTGATTCGCGGCCTGGACGCGCAATGGCGCGAAGGTCTCTCGCCGTGGCAACTGCACGAAGAGGGTGATCGCCTTTATGGGCGCGGCACGGCAGACAACAAGGGCCAGCACACCATCAATCTCGGTGCGCTGAAGAGCGTGCTCGATACGCGCGGCAAATTGGGTTTCAACGTCAAGCTGTTGATCGAAACCGGCGAGGAAATCGGCTCGCCGGGACTCGATGCTTTTTGCCGCGCACATAAGGAAGAACTGAAGGCCGACGTGTTCATCGCCTCCGATGGCCCGCGGCTGAAGCCTGACCGGCCGACGATTTTTCTAGGCTCGCGCGGCGTGATGAGTTTCGACCTCACGGTCGATCTCCGCTCCGGCGCACATCACTCCGGCAACTGGGGCGGCCTGATCGCCGATCCCGGCATCATTCTCAATCATGCGATCGCCAGCATCACCGATGCGCGCGGTGCAATTCGCATCCCGGAGTGGCGGCCCGCCGGCATTGCCGCATCGGTGCGCGAAGCACTGGCCGATTGCGAACCCGGCGGCGGTGCCGATTCGCCGGAGATTGATCGCGACTGGGGTGAACCCGGCCTCACACCCGCCGAGCGCGTGTTCGGCTGGTCAAGTTTTTCGATCCTGGCGATGAAAGTCGGCAATCCGGAATTCCCGGTCAACGCGATTCCCGGCAAGGCCTGGGCGCGTGGCCATCTGCGTTTCGTCGTCGGCACCGATCCGCACGACGTCATTCCTGCACTGCAACGGCATCTGGCACGCGAAGGATTTTCGCAGGTCACGGTGACACCCGCGCGCGATGAAGTGATGCATGCCACGCGGCTTGATCCAGCCAACCGCTGGGTAAAGTGGGCGGTGGAGAGCATCGAGCGCACCACCGGCAAGAAGCCCGCCATCCTGCCCAACCTCGGCGGTTCGCTGCCGAATGAGGTATTCGCCGATACGCTAGGCCTGCCGACGATCTGGATTCCGCATTCGTACTCGGCCTGCTCGCAGCACGCGCCGAACGAGCACATGCTGTCGCACATCGCGCGCGAGGGGCTGGCGATCATGGCGGGTATTTTCTGGGATTTGGGCGAATCGACAACAAAGGTTTGATGCGTGAGTGCGGTTCAGTTACCTGTCCCCGCGTCCCGAAAAGGGACTTCCGATGGTCGAAGGCGGGGACCCAAGTTTGTCATGTAGTAGTGATCGAACTTGGCCCCCCGCCTTCGCGGGGGAGGGTAACTTGTTTTTCGTAGGTGCAGAAATTGCTTGTTGTGTGTCACCACAACTATGCATGCCGCTGAAATGAATCTCATCATCCGCCCCTCGCGCGACGAGGACGTTGCCGCCCTGCACGGTTTCTATACCGCCAGTGTCGAAACCGAAACCGCATCATGGGAATACGATCCGCCCGATCTCGCCGAGTTCACCCGCCGCCGCGCGGACATTCTCGCCAAGGGCTATCCCTATCTCACCGCCGAACTCGATGGCAGGATCGTCGGCTATAGCTACGCCAGCGCCTTCCGCGCACGCATCGGCTACCGCTTCGTGGTCGAGGATTCGATCTACGTCGATCCGGCGATGAAAGGCCGTGGCATTGGCAAAAAATTGCTGATGGCATTGATCGATGAATGCACGCGACTCGGTTATCGCCAGATGGTGGCGGTGATTGGCGACAGTGCCAATGCCGGCTCAATCAAGCTGCATGCGGCCTGCGGCTTCGAACACGCCGCACTATTCAAGGGCATCGGCTACAAATTCGGGCGCTGGCTGGATAGCGTGCAGATGCAGAGGGTGTTGGGTGAGGGGAGTAGTACGTTGCCGGAAACAACGAAGTGATGACGTCTCGCTCCTACGGCACACTGGGCGACAAATCGAGCCGGTCTAAAAAACCGTCGTCCCCGCGCAGGCGGGGACCCAAGTTTCGTTGACTAACTTGGATTCCCGCCTACGCGGGAATGACGGGATTGGGGGTTAGCGCGCCTTTCGCGCTCCGGCCTTGCCGCGCGGTTTCTCCGTTACTTCAACCGGCTTCTGTCCCAGCTGCTCCTGCAACCCCTTCAACAATTCCGCATCGCCACGCACCCTCAGATACGCGCCATCTTCATCCGCGCGCTCATCCAGCACTTCGCAGCCGGCAAAGATTTTTCCGCGCAGTTGTTGCATCGACCACGGCAGGAATAATTCCGCCTCGACCATATCCTTGCGGAAAAAGCCAGAAATCGTCGCGTGCATTTTGGCGACATCGGCTTCGCGCTTGGCGCTCATCACCACGCAGTCCGGATATTGTTTGCGCAGCGCGGCTTCGCGTTCGGCTTGCGCCTTTGCATCGCCGACCATATCGATCTTGTTGAACACCTTGATGCGCGGTACCTCGCCGGCGCCAACTTCCTCCAGCACCTTTTCCGTGACTTCCAGCTGGCGCTCAAATCCAGGATCGCTGGCATCGATCACGTGCAGCAGCAGCGACGATTCGGACGCCTCTTCCAGTGTCGATTTGAACGACGCCACCAGATCGTGCGGCAGGTTCTTGATAAAACCGACCGTGTCGCTTACCAGCACACGCGGCACCGTTTCCGGATGCAGCGCGCGCACGGTGGTATCCAGTGTGGCGAACAGTTTGTTCGCCACCAGCACTTCGCTGCCGGTGAGTGCGCGCATCAGCGTCGATTTGCCGGCGTTGGTGTAACCGACCAGCGCCACGCGCGCTAATTGCGAGCCTGCTTGCGCGGCCTGATTTGCCTGCCGCCTTGCGCGCTGCGTTTTGCGCTCCACATCCATCGCGAGGATTTCTTCCTCCAGCTCGGCGATGCGGTTGCGGATTTTCTGCCGGTCCATCGCCAGTTGCGTTTCGCCTGCGCCGCGCCCGCCAGTGCCGCTGCGCTGCCGGCCCTGCGGCCCGGCCAGTTTGGCAGCTTCTCGCAGGCGTGGCGACATGTATCGGAGCCGCGCAATTTCCACCTGCGCACGCGCCGCCTTCGAAGTCGCGTGGCGATGGAAAATTTCCAGGATCACCATGGTGCGATCCATCACCTCGCAGCCGACAGCGATTTCCAGATGGCGCGCCTGTGAGGGCGAGATGTCGTGATCGACCAGCACCACATCCGCGTGGCGCGTTTCGGGATCGGCTTCAGTGGGTTCGTCGTCTTCCGCCTCTTCGTCCGGTTGTTCATCGCCCACCTCGCCGTGTTCGACAAACTGCCGCATCTCCTGCCGCTTGCCGACGCCGAGATAGGCCGAGGCGTCGAACTTGGCGCGCTTCTGGATAAAGGTGCCGACAACGACAAAGCCCAGCGTCTTGGCGAGCTCACGCAGCTCGGTCAGCGAGGACTCAAATTCGTTATCGGTAACGCTGGGTAAATGGACGGCTGCGACGAGGGCGCGCAACGGTTTGAGGCTGGTTTCTTTTTGCATGGAGATTCAACGATCCGGGGACAAATCCCGGAAAAAGCGAGGGGCGGAAGCTACGAAGTGCGACACACTACCATTATCGCTTCTCGTCGTCGCGTGCCGGGGCCGATTCTTCCTGCCGCGATTTGGTCGCCAGCGGCGGCGCGACCGGGATGGGAAAGCCCAGAAAGGCCATCACCACCAGTACCGGCAGCAGCAGGTAGAACAGCGGTCTGCGCCAATTGAGTTTGTCTTTCAACATTTGGCAAAGTTGGGGACGGGATTGGAGGTTGCAAGCGGCGTTTCTGGGTTCTCCGCGATTCATGACACGAAGTCCCCTCTCCCGACCTGACGGCCACCCTCTGCTTCGCTTCAAGTGTGCCCTTGTCCCGTAAACGGGCGAGGGAAAAGTCAACTGCGTCGTCGGTGACTAGCGATGATTTGCATCTCTCTCCCGTTTACGGGAGAGAGACCGAGAGAGAGGGGAACGGTGTCGGAAACAAGTAAAACCCCAGCACCAGAGCGCTTTCCAAGCCATTTTTGCCCTGAAAGCCGCATGGATGCTGGAGTTTCAACTTTTTGGTGTAAACCTGTGTACGCTAACGAACTGATCAAGCGCACTCACACTGTCCATAAATACCAACAACAAGAAAGAAACCATCCATGCACTCGCGAAAAATCATCATCGCCGGCGGCATCAGTCTCATCGTCGGCGCGCTGGCGTTTGTGGCCGTCTTCAGCTATCTCGCGGCGAATTTCGAATACCCGGCCATCCTCAAGGGCAGTGCCGCCGATGTGCTGCCGCGCTTGCATGGTGGCGGATCGGTGATGCGCGCGGTGTGGGCGATCTACGCCTTCCTTCCCCTGCTGTTGATCCCCGGCGCGGTCGCCGCATATTTCGCCTGCCCCGCCAGCCGCGGCCGCATGACGCTGGCACTCGTCATCGCCTCCATCGGCACGCTGGCGATGTGCCTCGGCCTGATGCGCTGGCCCAGCGTGCATTGGGCGCTGGCGGAAGTCTATGCACAGGCCGGCAACGAATTGCGCAGCAGTATCGAAGCCATCTTCAACGGACTGAATCTCTACCTCGGCAACTACATCGGCGAATTCCTCGGAGAAATGGCGCTCGGCACCTTCTTCCTGCTCACCGGCTTCTCCATGCTGCGTGAAGAGAAATTTCCCAAATGGCTGGGCTGGGTGGGCATCGTGTTTTCGATCGGCTTCATGATCGGCGCGTTCCGCAATGTCGAGGGCGCGGTGATGATCGTCTCAAAGATCAACAACAGCCTGCTGCCGTTGTGGATGATCATCCTCGGCGCGGCACTCGCCTGGTATTCAAGGCGCGACGCATGATCGACAAGAAGAAATTCATCCTCGACCTCGCCCGCCACATGGCGCCGCTGGTCTCGCTCTATTTTCTCGATGGCAGCATCCCGCGTTACCTGCTCCTGACCGCATTCAATCTCTCGCTCGGGCTGATGCTGATCGTCGGCCTCACGCGCGAGGCCAGCGATCCCACGACCGTCGATCCACGCGCCGCCACGCCGCAGGCTCGGCTGGCTGCGGTGGTGATTCTCAGTATTTTCCTCGCCGTGGTCGCGGCCATCATTACCGTGCCCATCTCCAGCGCGGCGCTGATCATGAGCATGGCCGATGACACCGATTGGGGCGCGCTGTTCTCGCACAAGCCGTTCTGGGTCATGGTGGCGTTCGTCTCGCTCATCGCCGGCCTGCGCGGGCAACTGGGGTTTGAAGCCACCACCACCGTCGGCCAGAAAGGCACCGCGCCGCAGGCCGCACCGGTGGTGGGCGATATCGCGCAGGACCGCAAGCGATCAAAAGCCGACTACGCCGCGCAAGTCACACTGATCGCCACCTTTGTTTTCTTGAGCTTCCTGATGGCGAACTTTGGCAGCTGGGGTTTCTACACCCTGCCGATCGCCTACACCGCGCTGCTGGTGTTCTTCGACACGCGGCCGGATATCGGCCGGAAAATTTTTCCGGAGATGTGGCGGGAAGAAAAAGCGCCGGTGAAGCAAGATCCCAAACACAAACGTAAGAAACGCTAAGTCTTTCGTACCGCTCGACCGAAGATTTGCATCTCTCTCCCGCTTGCGGGAGAGAGACCGAGAGAGAGGGGAAAGCGGTGCCGAAACCTTGTACAAATCCTACACTTCGAATATCAATGATCCCCTGGGCTATGCATGCAAGACAGACCACAATGAAGTTTCCCCAAGTCAAGCGAGCCGCACTGTGCCTGCTGCTGTCAGCCATGCTGACCAACACCCACGCGCTGACGCTCGATGTCAAAGCCGTCAAATTGACCACCGACCAGCAGGCGTCGCTGAAACGTTACCTGGCGGATTCGTTGCCCGCACTCACGTTCGACTGGAATTCGCTTGCGGCAAATTCCACCTCCACGCCCGGCAAGCGTCAGCCGCTGACGGTGACAATGGACACGGTGCCGGCGTTGACGGCGGCAGGCGTGTGCCGCAGCGAACAGCACCACTTCTTTCTTGAAGCCACAACCGGCAACGCAAAAATTCGCTGGCAGGAAAGCGAAGAGCTGACCGGCTTTCAGGCATGGACGCCGCAGGGCGGCGATTGCACGCAAGTGTCTTCGGCGATCAGCGTCGATAAATCATTGTCCGATGCGGACTTCCTTTTCCTGAGCCGGGGAAGAGACACGTTGCGCGGCCGTGCGGCGGGCGTCATCGGTGGCAGCGATTGCGCGCGCGTGCGCTTCTGCGAGGTGACGCTGCGCCGCATCAATCGCGTGCGTCAGGAAAGCCCATCGCGCGTGCTGACCAAGCTCACCTTCTCGCCGCTGAAGCCCGGTCCATCGTGTCTTTATGTGATGGAGGTTTCGTTTGTTGGGGCGCTGGAGAAGCTGGAGCCGCTGGGGGCGAGTTGTCCGTTGCCGTAGGGTTCGGAAATAGAAGAGTGGCTGGAGAGAACTTCTAAGGGGAGCTAAAAAATCGAGCCTGGGCTGTCCCAGGTTTCACCGCCACTGGTCGTTCGCGGCCTTCCCATCTTCGGCTATTAGCGAAGGGCTTCACGGAAAACCTAATGACCGATCACATTCGGCGATTATGTGCTCTGGTATGAAATCGTACTTGTGGGGATTGAGCTGCATGATGTACTCATTTTCGATGTGGAATGTTTCGTTGATGTACTTTCTCACCACATCATTTTCGTGATTCTCATCGCTAACCAAGCGGAATAACTGAAGTTTTTCGTAGTTATTCTCTGCAGCTTGATACGTTTTTATCATGGCCGTCCTATCAACGACTCTGGACTGCAGTTGTGTGTAGTCAAATGACTGTAATTTGACGCGAATTGATTTTGTTCCTTCAGCAATCTCTTCCGCAGTCATATTGCGTTCAGTGTCTCCTTCGCGAACAACTGGCTGCGCTCTTTTGTGTAAAAGGTTAGACAGCAACTGGTATTCGAGTCCTTTGTCATTGGCTATTTCGTAGTGCCTACGAAGATAGATAGTTTTGACGATGTCGTCGGCTAGATTTTTGATGTTCTCTTCACAGATTTGCGAAAAACTCGAAACGTCTTTCTTTGTTATGGGTATCTCGCTAAGCAAACCCGATCTCATTTTTAAGAAATACGCAACTGGTGCTGGTTGAAAGATATGTCCTAAGCTCTTCAACAAGTCAATTATTGGCTCGATATCGTGGGTCAGCATCAAAACAGTCTTTCCGCGAAGACTTTCGTTGCCTCGAAATAGTATTTCGAGTATCGCGAACTTCTTGTTCTTATCAAAAGAGGAAACTGGATCGTCCAATATCACCAAGTCTGGAGTACGAGTAAGGCATTCGTACATGAACAACACTATAGAGAAAGCATTCCGCTCACCAAAGCTCAGGTGCATCCCGCCATTTTCAATATTTTCATGGAAATCCAAGTGCTTCAATTTCATTTTGTATGAGTCAGCATCTGGCTGGATATCAACGATGTATTTGTAGCCGGCATAACGCAAGAAATCGTTAATGCCCTGCTTGTGTTTTTTGATCGTGGCCTCGATGGATTTCTTTTGCTTGTTGATTTCGCCCTGCAGTTTCCCGGCCTTATTCAATACGGAGTCCAATGACTCATTAATGTCATCTACTATGAGTTTGGTATCCGCTGAATTTAGGTGCGGTAGCGCACCAAGACTTATTCTCAAATGAGAGATTCGCTGCTGGACCTTGTCGACATCACGAAGTGAAAAGAATGAAATCGACTTTATGTCAATTAGCTTCTCGCTCAGGGTGTCAACTTGGCCTTTCAA
>JAEUNB010000177.1 GCA_016790625.1 Betaproteobacteria bacterium
GTGCCGGTACTGATCGACAGTGCCGGCCAGCTGGGCACGGCCAGTAGCTCGCAGCGAGTGAAGGATGACATCGCCAACATGGGCGTCGCGAGTGATGTGCTGTCGCGATTGCGGCCGGTCACCTTCACGTACAAAGCGCACGCCAATCTTGCGCAGAAACCGCTGCAATACGGCCTGATCGCCGAAGAAGTCGCGGCCGTGGCACCGGAACTGGTGGCGCGCAACGCAGCGGGAGAAATCGAAACGGTTTACTACCAGCATCTGGCACCGATGCTGTTGAACGAATTGCAAAAACAGCAGCGCACGATTCAAAATCAGGCCGCGCAGCTGGAACTGGTGATGCGCGAACTTGCCGCGATCAAATTGCAATTGCCGGCAAAGTGATCGGCGAAATGCATCAAGTAGCGAATCTGAAATTGAGTCGCGCGTTGTGGCGCAACGCACCGGCGGTTGCGTGGGCAGTGCTCGCGCTCGCCTTCGCGTGCCTGCATGCGACAGACACACGCGCGGCGGGACAGTCCAGCGACAATTTCCGTATGCTGCGCGATGCGATCAACGCCGGTGGCGGCGCGATCTCGTCAGCGAATTTTCGTGCGACAACCACGCTCGGCGAAGCAAGTGCGGCGATGGCCATGAGCAGCAGCGGCTTTCGACTGCAAAGCGGATTCTTTGCGCAATCCGGCGCAACGGCCGCGCTCACGCTGCTGTCGGCCTACTCGCGCAAATTGCACGGCGCAGCGGGACCATTCGAACTGGAGCTCAATTTGACGGCGGCGCTCGCCGGTGCCGTGACGGTCGAGCCGCGCACCATGCAAGTGGGCAACGGTCACACGGTCGTGTTTCGCTTCGATACACCGATTACCAGCGTGGCCACGGTGCGCGCGACCAACGCGCAATCGATGGAGCTCGGCACCGCGCAATTCAGCATTGCGGGCAACGACGTGATCGTGACCCTCAACGGCGTGCCGGACAGTCAGCGCATCACCGTATCGCTGAGTGGCATCAACGGCAGCGGCACGGCGTCCGCGTCGATGGCGTTCCTCGTTGGCGATGTCGATCAGTCGCGTGCCGTGACATCCGCCGACATCGCCGCGATCAAGGCGCGTACCGGTCAAACCACGAACAACAGCAACTTTCGCTACGACCTGAACACCTCTGGCAACATCGGCGCCGCCGATGTCGCTGCGGTCAAATCGCGCGTCGGGCGCAATCTGCCATAGCCCGCATAAAATAACCAAACTCCAGCACTGGAGCGGCTTTCAGGCACAAATGCCATGGAACGCCGCTCCAGTACTAGAGTTTGATGGTCAAGTCTGCTTGAAAAGATGAAAGTACTGCCGCGACACCGGCAGCGTTTCTTTCAGCCCTTTGACATGCACCACCAGTTTTTCCGGGCCCTCGCGCACCGCACGATCAATTGCGTGGGCATTGACGATCACGCCACGATGAATCTGCCAGAACACCTCCTCATCCAGCCCTTCGATCAGCTCCTTCAACGGTGTGCGCACCAGCGCTTCTCCGCTCTGCTGCACGATGCGGGTGTACTTGGTGTCCGACTGGAAAAACAACACTTCCTCAACGTTGATGAGTTTGGTCTGGTTGCCCAGTGAGGCACGAATCCATTTCAGCTTGCTGGCGCTGGCTTTGGCGTTCTGGTTGAGCAACTGGCCGATCAATCCGGTCAAATCAGCAGGTGCGGCTTCCATGCGCTTCTTGATGCGCGATACCGCAGCACTCAGACGATCCAGCTCCACCGGCTTCATCAGATAGTCCGCCGCGCCCTTCTCGAATGCCTTGACCGCATATTCGTCGTAAGCGGTAATAAACACCAGATGAGCCGAATCGCCGATTTCGGCCGCGACTTCCAGCCCGGTCTTGCCCGGCATGCGGATGTCTAGAAAGGCGATGTCAGGCTGATGTTTCTTCCACAGCTCGATCGCCTCCAGGCCATTCTTGGCTACGCAATTGATGTCCAGCTCAGGCCAGACTTCTTTCAGTTGCGCCAGCAAGCGGTCGCGCATCAGGGGTTCATCTTCAGCGATAAGTGCAGTAGCCATGTTCCTGTGTTCCGTTTTTTAGTGAGTGTTTCTGCCTGCCGGGTTCGGCGCGTTCAGTTTGGTGCCCTGCAACAGCGGCAAATCGATAATGGCGATAAAACCATGCGGCTGATTTTGCGACACGATCAGCTTGGCCTTGTCGGCAAACAGCGCGCGCAGCCGCTGGCGGATATTATCCAGCCCGACGCCACCACCAGAGGTAGCGGCGTTGACGCCCTGCCCTGTGTCGGTCACGGTAATGCGCAAGCGGCCGCCATCGCTGCGTGCCTGCACGTCAATTGAGCCGCCTTCTGGGCTAGGCTCGAGCCCATGCTTGATGGAGTTTTCCACCAGCGAAATCAGCATTGCGGGCGGCACCTCTACATCCTTCAAATCCTCGGGCAGATCAAGCGAATACTGGAGGCGTTCCGGCATGCGCGTCTGCATGATGGACAGATAGGCTTCCATCGACTTGAATTCGCGTCCCAGCGTGGATATGTCTTCGCGTAAACCGGCCAGCCCGGCACGCAGGAAAGTAATCAGTTGCGCGGTCAATCGCGCCGCCTCGGGTGCCTTGCCCTCGGCCAAGGTTTGTACCGACGCCAAAGTATTGAACAGGAAATGCGGTTCCACCTGTGCCTGCATCAGCTTTAGCCGCGCATCGGCCAATTGGCGGCCCATGCGTTCCTGCTGCGCCTGTCTCAGCAGCTGCTCATTGCGCCCCTGCAATTGGCTGCGGCGGTACTGCACGATGCTGACCATCAGCACGGCGTAAATCAGGCCAGCGATCAATCCACCCATCAGCACCTTGGGAGCAATGCGCATCAACTCGTCGCCCAATCGCGCCATGCCGTCCGGCAGGCCGGCATTCGCGCCCATCCCGCCGGCCAGCGCCCCCAGCAGCGCGCCCGCGACCGTGAGAACGAGCAGCAGTACAAAGCTGCGCGGCGCACTTTTGAAGCGCGAAGGCCCGAACCATGCGCCGGTAATCGCCACTATCAGCGACATCAGCAACACGGCGCTCAAGGCCATTGCGCCAAACCAGCCAATCTTGACCAACAGGAATTTGACCAGGGTGGCGATTGCCAGCCAAAGTACGACGATGATGGCCACATTTCGGCTGCTGTGCTTCTTGAACGAGGCGTCGAAGGCCAGCAGTTCAGCACGCTCATCAGGAGTCAGCTTGGCCAAGCCCTTCGCTTCCGCGCCGTTATACCAGCGCCGGACAAGTTCAATCGGATTCGCGATCTTCATAGAAGCGGAAGCCTACCGAACAATGCCACGCGCAACAACGCCCGCGTGATGAATGACGATATGGCGGGACGAATGCACGGGCAGGTGCCGGACTGGTCCGTCGTGTGTAAACTGTCCCCACAACTAAAGAAACCACAATTCCGGAGGAATTCCGCATGGCCGATATCGAATTGAAGCGAAACCACGACCTGGGACTCAAGGGCGCGCGCGCTGCGGCCGACAAAATGGCTGAGAAACTGGGCGAGAAGTTCGACCTGACCGGGGACTGGAAAGGCAATACCCTGCACTTCTCGCGGCCCGGCGTGAACGGACAGTTAGTGGTCAGCGATCACGATATGAATTTGCAGGTCACCCTGGGCTTCATGCTGAAAATGATGAAGGGCCCGATCGAAAAAGCGGTGCACGAGCAACTCGACAAGGTACTTGCCGCAGCTCCGGCAAAGGCAGCCTCAAAGACACCGGCGAAAGAAGCAGCAACAACCGCAAAGAAACCCGCGGCGAAAAAGCCGGCGGCAAAGAAAAAATAGCCGTCAGGCGCCGACTGTCAGGGTCTGGTCGCTGGCTTGACCGGCAGCAACGGTGCGCCAGAAGGCGGTCAGATCGCGCACAGCGAGCTCGTTTTCGCGAATGAAGGATTCGCGTTCGCGTACGGTCTTGGCACGGTAGTGCGCCGCTTCTCGCAGGCGCGCCACGCTGCGGTACATCACCTCCATACCCTCGCAGGCCACGTAAACCTTGTTGGTCGGCCGGTTGGCATCGGCGATTTCAAACGCCTGCTCCAGCGCCTCCAATGCCAGTTCGTATTTTTCCTGCGCGGCGTACAGCTTGCTCACTTCGATATAGGTATCGATCAATCGAGGATTGTGGCGAATGCGGTTGGCGCGTTCCAGCGTGTCCTCGAACGCGGTCAGCGACTCATCGTAGCGCCCCTGCAGCGCCCGCAGTTGTCCCAGGCAAAACAACGCTCGCGCCTGAGCATCGATATTGGCTTCGCGATTGGCGATCGCCAGCACATATTCGATACGCCGTTCGGCATCCGCCTGGCTGGATTCGCGCTGTACTTCCGGTGCGGACTTGGCCCGAAGCACAGCAAGGAACGCCTTGTTGCCAGACATCAAATAGGCAGGCGTCACCACACCCGCTCTTGGCGCCGAATTCAGTACCAGTTGGATGCCTGCATCGTATTCCCGGTCGGCTTCGTCGAAACGCTGGAGGTTACCGTAAACCAAGCCCAGCGTATTCAGCACCCGCGCCAATAGCACTGAATCTTCCAGCGCATCGGCTTCGCCACGGCACACCGCGAGCATATCCAGCACCACCTTGTCGGCGTCGAGGATAAAACTGGCGCCAGCCGCCATCGTGGTCAGTGCGTAGGCGGCACCGCTTCGGTGGCCGGTTTGCCGCGCAAGTCGAAACGCGTCTATGGAAGTGGCGATGGACTCGATATGAGAGCCATTGGCGCCCTGGCAAAGAGCCATCGCATTCAAGGCCTCCAGCTCTGCTTCCTGGCTTTCCTGCCGCGCCAATCGGTAGGCATGGCGTGCCAAGCCTACCGACGAACGCGTATCCCCGCGTCGCGCGGTTCGTATGGCGTTGTCACAGGCAGCTTGCAGCGATTCGGAAACCATGGGCTTCGGTACGGCAGGCATGGAGCCAGCCGGTCACACTCCAGTTCAACGAGACTAGCCTTGTTCTGTTTCGATTATGCTGCGCCCGCTGGGCAACAAAGTGAATTTTTGCGTCCTGCCATCCCTCGTTCGAGGGACACCGGCAGGATCAAAGCGGGAAAATCATGCAGCTGGTGGTGCCGTGGGCCAGAACCTTGCCTTGGGCATCGACCAGTTTGCCTTCCGACACCCCCAGCCGGCGGCCGACGTTGATCACTTCACCGATGCCGCGCACCGGACCGGTCTGGTCAGTCATCGGCCGCACGTAGGTGATCTTGAACTCGATGGTGGTGTAGCCGAAACCGGTCTCGATCATGGTTTGTACCGCGCAGGCCATGCAGGAATCGAGGATGGTGGCGGCAAAAACGCCGTGAACCGTACCCAGCGGGTTGTAGTGCGATGCCGCCGGCGTCGCGGCAAACACGGCGCGCCCCTTCTCGGCCTCGATCAAATGCATGTTCAGCAGTTGCGCTATCGGCGGCTGGGGAAATCGGCCGCTGATGATGCCCTGCAGAAACTCCAGGCCGGAAACGCCTTTCATCGCCTCCATGCCGATCACGCCGTAGTTCATGCTTTGCCCTTGATTGATCTATCGGTTTGCTTGTTTGATTGTTGTTTCGCCAGCGCCTCCCACTCAGCCACAACGGCAAACGGCATGGGATGATCGTCGAGTATGCGCCCGATCAAAACGGTTTCGCGCTCGGCAATGGTGGACAGAAAGTAATTGGCGCCTTTCATTTTGCGGAAGGCCGTGAAGCCGGCCTCAAGAAATTGCTGCATTTCACCCAGACCAGCCAGAGTCGCCGGACCGCGCAGCATTTTCAGCGCCGAATAGATCATCGGCTTTTTCACCACCAGATCCAGCCCCTCGCCAACCGCCCGCATTAACGTCACCTGATGCAGACGTTCCTCGCGCCGGCCGACTTTGCGGAAAGCCGCGAGATAGCTCGACTCGGTCAAGGGCTCGCTGCCGATTGCCCTGGCGATCGCCTGATCGAATTCTTCGGCCAGCACGTCCAGCTCCAGCGCTCTATCAACTGTATCGAAGGCAAATTTCGGCAGCAGGCGCTTCATCGTGGGGTACATGCGGATCAGGTCGCGGTCGCGGATCGCCGAGTCCTTCGTACCGTAAATCTCGTCAAGGAAAAACGCGACCGCCGCCTCGTAGCGAGGATCAGCGGCAAGATCGGCGTAACTTCGCCGCAAACGCTGCTGCTGCCATCGTTTGACCTCGACAATACGCTGATGAAAAGCCTGATCGGCCGCATCGGCTGATGCAGCCGAGCCACGTAATTGCTGCAGTTGTTTTAGCCGCTCAAGCATTTGAAATCATTATGTTTTGTTGCGCCGCACCATATTAGAGCAATCAATCTAATTGAGTTGCGGCGACGCCGATTTGCGCTGGTATTCTACGAAGCACATTTGCCTATTTTGCGACACATGGACCTGAGCCAACCGAACATCGATATTTCTGCCGCGCTGCACGATGCACTTGCCGCCGCGCGACGTGGTTTCGAATCTGACCGCATGCCGTCGGCAAACTCGCGCCGTCAAGCGCTGACAAAGCTGGAGCAGATGCTGGTCGCCAACAGCGCCGCCATCGCCGACGCGATTCGCGAAGACTTTGGCAACCGCTCGAAACACGAGACCAGCCTGCTGGAGATCTTTCCCGCGCTGGGCGCAATACGCGATGCACGCAAGCACCTCAAGTCGTGGATGAAGCCAAAACGCTCGTGGGCATCGCTGTGGTTCCTGCCGGCGCGCAACGAAATCCGGCCACAACCGCTGGGTGTGGTGGGAATTATCGTGCCGTGGAACTACCCGGTGCTGCTGGCGGTATCGCCTCTCGCGGGGGCTCTGGCGGCGGGCAATCGGGTCCTGATCAAGATGAGCGAGCTCACACCGCGCACCAGCGCCTTGTTCGCACGCCTCGTTGCTGAGAACTTTCCCGCTGATCAAGTCGCTGTCATTACCGGTGGAGCGGATGTTGCGCAGGAGTTTTCCCGCTTGCCGTTCGATCACCTGCTGTTTACCGGGTCAACTGCGGTTGGCCGCCAGGTCATGAAAGCGGCAGCGGAGCACTTGACGCCCGTCACACTGGAACTCGGCGGCAAGTCGCCAGCCATCATCGGCCCCGAGTGCCGCATCGATGAAGCCGCCGACAAGATCCTGTTCGGCAAGTGCCTGAACGCCGGTCAGACCTGCATCGCGCCCGACTATGTGCTGCTGCCGCGTGCACAGGAGCAGGCGTTCGCGCAGGCGGCACAGCGTTCAGTGGCCAAGCTATACCCGACGCTGGCAAAAAACCCGGACTACACCGGTATCATCAACGCGCGGCATTTCAATCGATTGATGGAAACACTGCAGGATGCTGCGGCGCGCGGTGCATCGATCCTCCCCATTTCACCTGCCGGCGAGTCGCTGGACGGCAGCGGCAAAATCGCGCCCACGCTGGTGGCGAATGTGAACGGAGACATGCGCATCATGCAGGATGAGATTTTTGGTCCGCTGCTGCCATTAGTGCCCTACGACAGCCTGGATGAGGCGATCCGTTACGTGAATGCGCGGCCGAGACCGCTCGCGCTGTACTACTTCGGCAATTTCGACGATCACGTCCAGCGCGTGCTGAAC
>JAEUNB010000193.1 GCA_016790625.1 Betaproteobacteria bacterium
GATGCGATTCTGCGCATCGACATAAACAAGATCCGGCTGGTAGTTGTTGAGTTCGATCTCGTTGTAAGCAGCATAGCTGGCGATGATCAGCAGGTCGCCGGGGGCCGCAAGACGCGCCGCCGCACCGTTGACGCTGATTACACCGCTGCCACGCTGGCCTGATATGGCGTAGGTGGTAAAACGCTGGCCATTGTTGATGTTGTAAATGTCGATCTGCTGATATTCCTTGATATCGGCAGCGTCGAGAAGATTCTGGTCAATCGCGCAAGAGCCTTCGTAGTGCAATTCGGATTGCGTGCAGGTGACGCGGTGCAGCTTGGACTTCAACATCATGCGTTGCATATTCCCCTCCTTAGGGATATGACCGGTAGCGGTCAGCGGCGCGAAGTATAAAGCGGGTTTCTAGAAGAATTGCTCTAACGGCCCGACCGCACCCAAGCAGATCGAGTGCCGACGGCTTCCATGCGGTGAAAGCCTAGCACCGCGTTTTGTGCGCCGCAACAATTTCGCCATCAGCGATTTTGATAGCTAAAGCGATACCTCAAGATTGTCTATGAGGCGCGTAGTGCCAAGCCTGGCGGCGGCCAGCACTACCAGGTCGCGATCGCCATGTTGCGGCGCCAGCAAATCACTTTGCCGCCGGATACTGATGTAGTCGGGGCGCCAGCCACGTGAAGACAGTTCATTGACCGTGCGCCGCTCGATGGCGGCAAGGTCAGATTCGCCGGCGAGCAAGGCCGATTTCACGCGATTAAGCGCCGCAAACAACTGCGGCGCCTCGGATCGCTCCGCCGCTGTGAGGTAGCCGTTGCGGGACGATAACGCAAGTCCATCGGCTGCCCGCACCGTTTCGGCAAGAATCATCTCGACCGGCAGATTGAACTGCCGCACCATATTGCTCAGCACGCGGCATTGCTGGTAGTCCTTCTTGCCAAATAACGCGACGTGCGGTTGCACCATGTTGAACAACTTCAGCACGACCGTGGCCACGCCTCGGAAATGTCCGGGTCGGACGGCACCATCGAGGATATGCTGAATTTCGGGCGGCTCGACCAGATAGTCCTGCGGCACCGGATACATTTCCTTTTCATCCGGGGCAAAAACAATATCTACCCCTGCCTCACGGCAACGATCGCAATCGTCGAGAAAGGTACGCGGATACTTGTCGAAGTCCTCGTTAGGCCCAAACTGCAAACGATTGACGAAGATCGATAGCACCACACACGAAACGCGTTCGCGCACCTGGCGCGTCAACTCGATGTGCCCAGCATGAAGATTGCCCATCGTCGGCACAAAACCGACCGACTGCTCTTGCTTGAGCCGCATGCGAAGCTCGGCAACGGAGTAAATGATTTCCATCGTCAGGCGGCGTTGAAGTATTCGCGCATTCCGCGCATCGATTCGACGCGAGTCAGCAGCATTTCAAAGTGCTCACGATTGTCGGCGAAGTTAAAGCGATCGCTGTTTACGATCAGCAGCGGTGATTCCACGTAATCATAGAAATACCGCGTATAGGATTCGGACAATTTCATCAGATAATCCTCGCTGATGCCGCGCTCCATCGGCCGCGCGCGACGCTGGATCCGTTCCATCAGCTGATCAACCGATGCCTGCAGATAGATCACCAGATCGGGATTGGGCGCCTGCGGCCGCAGATGATTGTATAGCTGCGAATAAAGGCCGAATTCGTTGTCATCCAGCGTCAGCTTGGCGAACAGGCGATCCTTGGCCAGCATGTAATCGGCAATGGCCTTGTGCTCAAACAGATCAGGTTGCTTGATCGCGGAAAGTTGGTTGATGCGCTGGAACAGGAAGAACATCTGCGTTGCCAAAGCGTGCCGCTTCATGTCGCGGTAAAACATCGGCAAAAAAGGATTGGCACCAGGGTCTTCCATCAGCAGCGTTGCGTCGTAGTGTTCCGACAACAGGCGCGCCAGCGTGGTCTTGCCACTACCGATTGGACCTTCCACCACCACATAGCGATATTTCATGGTTAATCGCGCCTGAATTCAGTGCGTTGGGGCCAGCGGCTGGCCATCATCGAGTTTGTGCACATCGCCGGCGTCAAGCGTCGCCAATATCAACCTGGCAAATCCGCGATCAGGAATGAAAACGTCCGGTGCAATTTCCAGCAGTGGCACCAGCACGAATGGGCGTTCATGCATGCGTGGATGAGGTGTGACGAGGCGCTCATCCTCAATCGCCCATTCATTGAACAGAAGAATGTCCAGATCCAGCGTACGCGGTCCATTTTTCTCGCCACGCACCCGTCCGTGACGCTGCTCGATATCGGTCAGCTCCACCAGAAGATCGTGCGGTGATCGCGTCGTTTCCACCTGTACTACCGCATTTACAAACGGCGGTTGATCGAGGATTCCGACCGGCGCGGTTTGATACAACGACGAAATCCTTACCAGTGCGGTCTCGGCAATCTCGTCTATTTCGCGGATTGCCTGCCTGACCTGCCAGTCGGGATCACGCATATTGCTGCCCAACCCGATAAAGGCGGTTGAACGGAACGCGGAAAGATTGCTGGGCGAGAAAGTCATGCGCGATCAATCATTCGGGACCGTTGCCGCTATTGGCTTCAGCCAACACAGGCGGCTGCGCTTCGCCACCAGCCGCAGACTTTTTCTTGCGCCGGCGGCGCTTCTTCTTGGCCGGCTCATCGTCGGCCAACAGCATGCCTTCGCGCACATGCTCATCGGCAAACTGGAATGTTTCCCACCAATGAGCCACCTCTTTGTCGGCATCGCCCGCCTCCGCCCGCAACTCGAAAAAATCGTAGCAGGCGCGGAAGCGTGGTTGGCCCAATAGCCGATACGCCTTTCCCTTGGAGCGCTGCAGAAAGCGAGGCTGCGCAATCCAGAGCTCCTTGATCATTGGGTCAAGGCGCCGCGGGATGGCCAGCGTCTTGCGTTGCTGCTCCAGCGTTTCATCCATTGCCTCGTGCATTGCCTGCAATGAACGCACACCTCTCGATTCGAGCTCGCGCCAGCGCGCCACCATCGGGTGCCAGAACAGGGCCGCGAACAAGAATGCGGGCGATACGCCTTTGTCGTCGGCAATACGCTGGTCCGTTCGCTGCAGAGCCAACTTCACGAACGGACTTACGACCGGATCATCAAACAATTTGTCCAGCACCGGTAGTAGACCTTTGTGCAGGCCCAGCTCTCGCATAGTCTCCAATCCCGAGAGCGCATGACCGGAAAACAGTAGCTTCAACATCTCATCGAACAACCGCGCGGTCGGCACGTTGTCGAGCAGGGGCGATAGCGGGCGAATCGGCTTCTCAGTCGCTGCGTCGATGGTGAAGCCCAGCTTGGATGCCAGTCGCGCGGCGCGCAGCATGCGCACCGGATCTTCGCGATAGCGGGCTTCCGGATCGCCAATCATCACCACTCGCTTACTCTGAATATCGGCGACGCCATGCACCGAATCCCAAACTTCTTCGCGCGACGGATCGTAGAACAGCGCATTCATCGTAAAGTCGCGCCGCACGGCGTCGTCCTGCTGGTTGCCATATACATTGTCGCGCAGCAGGCGGCCATGCTCGTCGGCACGGGAATTTTGCTCATTCGCGTCGGCGTCGGTGTGGTTCGAGCGAAACGTCGATACCTCGATGGTCTCGTCGCGAAACATGACGTGCACAATGCGAAAGCGGCGACCGATGATGCGCGAACGTCGGAACACGGCGCGCACCTGCTCGGGTGTCGCGCTTGTAGCAACATCAAAATCCTTGGGATGCCGGCCAAGCAGCAAGTCACGCACGGCACCGCCCACCACGAATGCCTGGTAACCCTCTCGCTGCAAACCGTCGCACACACTGATCGCTGCCTGCGAAAGGTCGTCGCGATGAATGCCGTGTTCCATCTGTGTGTAGACTCGCCAACCGTCAGCATTCCGCTTGGCTGGCTTGCCCTTTGGCACTCTACCCGCGCCAAATACTTTTTCGATGAATTTCTTGATCACTGGACTTTGCCCGTCTTGCCTGTATGACGCCGATTCAGTTTGACAATTGCATGATGGGCCAGCCGCAAGTCTCGGCATGCTCCCGTAAGGTGGCATCAGGATTAACAGCGACCGGATGGCTGACAATTTTCAACATCGGTAGATCGTTAAGCGAATCGCTGTAAAAGTAGCTGCGGTCGAAATCGGCGATCTTTTTGCCCATGCCTGCCAGCCACTGTTCGACCCGCGTGATCTTGCCCTCGCGAAAGGATGGCAGGCCGGCAGGTTTGCCGGTGAATTTCCCGTCGACAACCTCCACATCACATCCAATCAAACGAGCAATGCCAAAACGCTCGGCAATCGGCGTAGTCACAAACGAGTTGGTGGCGGTAACGATTGCACATAGATCGTGGCGATGGCGAGCCACCAGATCTCGTGCAGCATCGCCGATCATGGGCTCAATCTTCCTGGCCATGTAGCGATCGTGCAGCGGTTTCATTTCCGCAGGCGATTTTCCTGCAAGAGGTGTCAGCGCAAACTCAAGATACTCGCGGATATCCAGCGTACCGGCTTTGTACTGCGCCCAGAATCCGTCGTTCCTGCGCTTGAACTCCACTCCATCGACCACGCCCTCCTCCACCAAAAACTGGCCCCAAGCATAGTCACTGTCGCCATTGAGAAGGGTGTAATCCAGATCAAACAGTGCAAGATTCATCGGATTCAAACCAGTGATGGCTGGGAAACTTCACGCAATAAGGGTACGGTGATTTCACGGCCGGTTTCTATGGAATATTTGTCCAGCACGTCCAGGGTGCCGATGAGCGAAGCCATGTCTCGTCTGGCATGCCGCAGAAGATAGGCAATAACCTCCTCGCGCAGGGCAAAACCGCGCCCCCTTGCATGCGCCGCCAGCGCTGCGGCCTTCTCCCCGTCCGTCAATGGCGTCAACTGAAAAACCAATCCGCTTGCGAGGCGGGAGGTCAGGTCGCGGCGCATGGGAAGATCGCGGGGGGCCACACTACCGGCGGCAAAAACGGCACCACCCGCAGCCTGCTGTCGATTGATCAGATTGAAAAGTGTTTGTTGCTCGTTGGCAGACAGTGTCTGCACATCGTCAATGGCGAAACACCGCGAGCTTGTCGAGCCCGCTTCGCTCATGGAAGCAGCGGTCGAGCAGCCCAGATGAGCGCAGGCCTGCATCAGATGAGTTTTGCCGCTTCCGGGCTGCCCCCACAAATACACCACAGCGGAAGGCCCGGCGTTGGCCTGCTTGTCAAGAATCGACTTCAGTGCGGCAACGGCTTCCCCGTTTTGACCAATCACAAAATTAGCCAATGTGGGTAAGGGGGTCGGTATCAGATCAAGTACGAGTTGCTTCACAGCAAAATTATACCGTCGCGCTGCAGCTGTCCGAATCGATCAAGAAAAAAGCCGCGCGGATTGCTCCGCGCGGCTTTGTATTACATTCCCGCTAAATCAGAACTCGTAGCGGAAGGTAGCCTGCACCGCCCACTGCGATTCACCGCGTTCTTGGCGGGTCACGAAGTCTTCGAGGTTGCCCACACTGTAAATGTAACGTCCGCTGCTATCCAGACCGGCATAGTTCACAAAGCTGCGGGCTGAAGCACCGTTGGACTGGAAGCCGATTTCATCAATGCGGCCCCACTTCTTGTTGATCATGTTGCCAACGTTAAGCAGGTCAAGTACGAACACAGCTTTGTTGCCTTTGAAAATCCCCGGCAATTCCTGGCTGATGCGCATATCGAATGTCGTCGTCCATGGTGCGAACTCGCTGTTACGCTCAACCACACCACCACGCGCCTTGTTCAGCGCGTGATTGGACGAAACAATCTGCCAGAAGCGATCTTCGTTGGCGGTGCTGCCACCTGTGTCGCCACGGAACACCACTTCACCCGAACCCGGACCACGAGGAATGTACATCAAGTCGTTACCGCCAAGACCGTCACCGTTCAAGTCGTTGATGAACGTCCAGCTGTAAGGCTTGCCGGAACGCGCTTCAGCGAAGAGACCGATTTGCGTCTTGTAGCCCTTGAAGAAGCTGTGCTGCCAGCTGATGCTGCCGTTAAGACGATTCTTGGTCAGGTAAGCAGAGTTCGCGGCAACTTCTTCGTTCGGGTTAAACACTGAACGTCCGGCCCAGTTCGAGTTGGCCACCGACGAGGTCAGCGGGCTGACTTCGGTTGCATCCGAGTAGGTGTAAGCCAGCGACCAGCCCCAGCCCTTGTTCACCGGACGGCTCAACGACAGCGTTGCCAGGTTGCCACGGCCTTTGTCGGTCTTGTTGGCCAACAGCACATTGTTGAAGTTGGGATTGCTCAATGCACGCGAACGGAAGTCTGTGCAACCCGTACCGGTGGTGATGCTGGTACCGTTTGCATTCCAGCAGTTGGCATTGAAGCCGGCCGCCGTGTAGAACAACTCACGACCGTCGGAGGCGCTGAAACGTGACGGTGCACCCAAGTTCAGATGCTGATAGTAGATACCGGTTTTGGTCTGGGTGTAGAGATACTCGGCACTGAATACGAGACCCCAGTACGGCAGTTCATGTTCGAAACCCAGGTTTGCCTTCCAAACCGACGGTTGGCCCAAGCCATCAACCAGGTAATCAACGTTCGCCGCCGGCGTTGCGCCCGTGAAGTTTGTCGGTTGCGTAGAGGGGTTGGAGCTGAAGATGCCGCCGGTTGCCGGGCAGGCTGCGAAGCCGAGAGTTCCACAACCGATGACGCGTGTAGCTACGCCCGAGTTGGAAAACGGGTTGGAGAGCCAAACGTTTGCGGCTGCACCTTGGAACAAGCCAACACCGCCACGCAACTGCATCGGACGTTCGCTATCGAAGGTGTAGTTAAAGCCGACGCGTGGTTGGAACAGGTCCTGACCATCGATGGTCACCGTATTGTCGCGGCCAAAACCACCAGACTGACGCACGCCCGTGGCTGCATTACCCGCAACCAGCGGAGCAGCCGCGGCATCGTTACGCAGAGGACGATTGCCGATCTCCGGCACATCGATGCGCGCGCCGTACATCACCGTCAGATTCGGATTGATGGTCCAGGTGTCTTGCAGGAAACCACCGTAGTTCTTCAAGCTGAATTGTGCGACCGCATTATTCAGCGTGCCCCCGGTGACCGGTACTTGCACTTGGTACGCCGACGGGCGGCCCAAACGGAAGTTCTCCAGCACAGCCTGCTCGATTTGTGCGGTGGTCGCCGAGCCGCAAGTAATCGCGCCAAACGAGTAGGTGTAAGTCGCGCTGCTGTTAACGCAGCTAAACGTGTAGTTGCCGTTAACGTCTTGCAGGAAAGCGTTGTATACGTCGTTCTTCGAGAAGTCGCCACCGAACTTGACCTCATGGTCGCCCAACTGCCAGTTGGCGCCAACATAGCCGTCCGTCGTTTCCGTCTTCAATATATTGAAATGGCGGCTACGTTCCGTACCGAAAATCAGCGATCGCGTACCGGAGGAAATCCCGCTGGGCGCACCCGCCGGCAATGCGCCGGTGAAGTTCAGGGTCACCAAAGGCAGGCGTGAATTATTGTTCGGCACACTGTCGTAGTCGCGCTTGGAGATCTTGGCTTCGGTCGAGAACGTCGGCGTCCAGTCGGCAAACCACTGGCCGACGATGGTTTCGATTTCTTTTTCCTGCTTGTACCAATGCGAATTCAGCGAAACGCCGGTCGCGAACAGGCCCGGGAAAATCGGTTCCGTCTGCTCGGTCTTCGCATAGCGCAGATTGGCGCGATGCTTGGCGCTGATGTTCCAGTCCAGCTTGAGCAGGTAATCCTTGACCTTAAGCTCGGTACCGGAAGGCACATCCGAGGTGCCGATATTGAGACCGGAATATGTGGTGTTGGCAATATCGCGCGCGCCGGAAATGGAAGACTGGGTAATGGCGACATTATTGTTCGCGCTACCCAATGCACCGAAGGCCGGAGCATTGCGCGTGCTAGCGAGCTCTTCGTAACTGACAAAGAAGAACAACTTGTCCTTGATGATCGGACCGCCAAGGGTCATACCCTTGGTGGACTCCTCAAACGTCGGCGCGGCAAAGTAAGTGCCGTTGGTGCGGTTATAACGATCGCCAACCAGTTTGTCATCGCGGAATACGTAGTAAACGCTGCCCTTGAGCTGGTTCGTACCGGATTTGGTCACCGCGTTGATGTTGGCGCCGGTGTAGCCCTTCTGGCTCACGTCGTAGTTCGACACGTTCACCTGCACCGACTGGATCGCATCGATCGAGATCGGCTGCTTGGCTGTCGGCAGATTGTTGGCTTCCAGACCGAACGTATCGTTGGTGGTCACGCCGTCAATGGTCACCGAGTTGTAGCGGGTATTTTGACCACCGGCAGAAATTTCGCCGCGCTCCTTATCGGTCTGGGACAGTCGCGGATCAACGCGGGCATAGTCCTGCAGATTGCGCTGGATCGATGCTTGCGCATCGATCTGGTCGCGACCGATGCTGGTGGTGGCACCCATCGCGGTATTGCTGAATTTGTCCGAAGCCCCCGCCTGGCCGGTAACGACGATGGTCTCGACGGCTTGAACCTTGGCACCCAACTTGGCATCCAGCGATGCCGTTTCGGCCAGTGTCAGGTAAATACCTTCACGCCGTTCCGTAATGCCGTCCTTGGTAATCGTGACCACATACGGGCCGCCGACGCGCAGGCCGCGCAGAGAATAGCGTCCCTCTGAATCGGCCACCACATTGCTGACAGAGCCCGACTCCTGATGAAGGATGGTGATCTGCGCACCGCTCGCGGGCTTGCCGTCCGGGCCGGTAATTTTGCCGCCGATGGCAGAAGTGGTGTTCTGCGCAAACGCCGATGTGGTACCGAGCGCGAGCGCCAAGCTGAGTGCGATTTTCGAGACGCGCATCCGGTTATGACTCTTCATAGACGACCCCTTTTTCTGAGACAAAAAACGGTTTTTAAAAACAGCCCGATCTTGCTGACGTGCGCAAGGCGGACAAGAAATTGTGCAATTTTCAACTGTCGCCTTTATAGCGCCGGATTATGACGGATTCATGTACATAAGTGAACCAATCAGTCAGGTTACGCGCCATTCGAGCATTAATTACACATTAAAAACAATAAATTACAAATTAAAGCTGATTTTCATTGCCAACTTCATCTTGCGCCGCAAACGCATCCAACCGTCGTTTTTTGTTGCGCATTCGCAACATTTGCCTTTCAGTCGGGCTGGCGGCCAGCTTAAAAGCAATCGGCTTGCCAAGCCGCAATGCTTAGTTCAGCCGGGTAATGCGCCCAACACCCGGCGGGGTGTAGGGTGAATTTGCACCAAGAAAGCCCACCAGCGCCTCAAGATCGAGCACGCCGACCTGCCGTTCAGTTCCGTCGCGGAATACCGTAAGTCCCTCGCTGCCACCGGCAACAAAACTGTTCGCCACCACGCGATATTGAAGGTCCGGGCTGATCGCCACGCCACCCAGTTTCATCGTACCGGGTACGACTTTGTCGCCACGCGGCCGTGCCATATCCCACGTGTAAGTAAAGCCGGCGGACACGCCCATCACTCTCGGCCGATCCTCGCCAAACTGTTGCTCCAGCAGCGCTTTCAACTGCCGTCCGGTAAGGTTCATGCTGATCAAATCATTCTGGAATGGTTGCGTCTTGAACAAATCGCCATATTTCACGCTGCCATCCGCGGCCGGAATAATCGGAGCGCGCAAGCTGCCCGGATTGTTGAAGGCAATCACGGCGCCGCCTTTGTCCGGTGCCGCAGCCGATTGCAGGTGCGCATCGGCGATCAGGTTACCCAGAATCGATTCGCCGGACGCGTTCGGCACGCTCGTCACTTCGCGCGTTACCTTCGCCACCACGCGGTTTTCCAGCGGCTCTGCCAGCTTCGCGTACTGGTCAACCAGCGCTGTCAATGCCGGGTCTTTTGCACCGTTTGGATCGACGATACGGTTCTGCGCTTTTTTTCCAACTATCTTTCCGCTTGCGCGATCGATGGTCAGGTCGATTTCGGTAATCAGTGTTCCGTAACTGCCGGCGCTGGTCATCAACTTGCCGGCAACCTCGCAAATGTAAAAGCGGTGAGTATGCGCACTGACAATCACATCGACTGCCGGATTGAATTTCTCCGCCAGCTCTCGTCCCCGGCCACTGAAGTCTCGACAATCGTTGATGCCTCCGCTGGCAGCCTGAATGCCGCCCTCGTGAATCACCACGACAATTGCTTCGACTCCTTTGGCTTTGATCTCCGGCACCAGTTGATTGACGGTTTCAATCTCGTCCTTAAACACCAAGCCAGCAGTACCGCCAGGCCGCACGATCGCCGGCGTGTCCTTTAGCGTCATGCCGATGAACGCGACCTTCACTCCTTCAAAATCTTTTACAACGTAGGCAGGGAACAGGGTCTGACCTGCGGCGGTATCCATCACATTTGCCGCCAGAAACGCGAACTTGGCACCGGCGTAGGGCGGACGTCCACCGCAATCCGGTACGCCGTCCTTGTTGGGTGCGCAGCCACCGGCTTGCAGACGTTTCAGGTGCTTGAACCCATAGTCGAATTCATGGTTGCCTACGGCGTGGATGTCCACGCCTACCAGGTTCATCGCCTCTATCGTCGGCTCGTCCTTGAAGAACGCCGACAACAGCGGGGTCGCACCCACCATGTCGCCGGCCGAGACCACAACATGATTGCGATTCTTCGCCCGCAGTTCGCGCACCACCGCGCTGAATTGCTCGACGCCGCCGGCACGCTCCAGCCGGAATCCGGTCGACTGGGCCGCATCCGGTACTGGCACGCGAAGATTGGGCGTTTTCAAATTACCGTGAAAATCGTTGAACGCAATCAGCTTGACGGCAACGGTGCCGGTCGCCGGGACCAACGGAGATTTTTCCGGAACCTGGGGCTGCAAGGCGCAACCGCCGCCGAAAAGCAATGCGCCTGCAACGGCACCAAGGACCGATCGATTCAAGTAACGAGTCATGGTTGTCTACACACTTGTTTAGGGTTGCCGACATTTTACGCACAACGTCTCGGCCACTACCACGGCAACCATGGCCTATGAATCCCCGGTATGATTCCGCCTTTCATTCGCCGCCCACAGGAGCGATTCGCCATGCCGCTTGCCCTGCAGAGTCTCATCGGTTTCATCGCTTTCTTTGTACTTGCCTGGGCAATTTCGGAAAAGCGCTCTGCCGTGAATTGGCGAACCGTGTTCGGCGCAATCGCGCTGCAAGTCGTGATGTTTCTGCTGATGTTCAAGTTTCCCTGGTTCAAGGAAGCGGCAGATGGACTTAACGATGCGCTGAATGGTGTTGCGGCGGCGACGCGTGTCGGCACCAACTTCGTATTCGGCTATCTCGGCGCTTCAGGCAATCCAGCCGATGCGCCTTTCGTCGCCAAGGACGGCAGCAGTACATTCATCCTGATGACCATGGCGCTGCCGCTGATCATCGTCGTATCCGCACTATCCTCCCTGCTGTTTTACTGGCGGATTCTTCCGTTCATCGTCAACGTGTTCTCATGGGTGCTGAAAAAATCCATCGGCGTCGGTGGTGCAGTGGGCGTATCGACAGCGGCAAACATTTTCCTCGGCACCGTGGAAGCGCCTCTGTTCATCAAGCCCTATCTCGCCAAGCTATCGCGTGGTGAGCTACTGATGACCATGGCAGGCGGCATGGCCGGCATCGCCGGTACCGTCATGGTGATCTACGGCATCATGCTGATACCCGTGCTGAAAGAGGCCGGTGGACACATCCTGATCGTCTCGTTCATCAGCGCGCCGGCCGCCGTCGCGTTCTCGGCACTGATGGTGCCGCATGAGGGCCCGGTCACCGAAGGCAATATTACGACCGACAATCCGTCCAGCAGCGTCATGGATGCCATCACACAAGGTACCGTCGATGGCGTTGGCAGCTACATCAACGTCGCCGCGATGCTGATCGTGCTGACCGCATTGATCGCGTTGAC
>JAEUNB010000215.1 GCA_016790625.1 Betaproteobacteria bacterium
CCGTCACCACGCAATGAATGCGCGGAATCGTGGTCACGAGGTCGGCATTGCCCTCATTGGTCACGGTCAACGTGGTGCCGGTCTCGGCGATGATGAAGTTGGCGCCGGAGATGCCCATGTCGGCACCGAGAAAATGGCTGCGCAATTGCTCGCGGGCTTCGCGGGTCATCTGCGGGATGTCGGTCAGGCGAGGCTTGTGATGCGCGTTCATGAACAGCTCCGCCACCTGCTCCTTCGATTTGTGCACGGCGGGTGCAACGATGTGCGATGGCGGCTCATCGGCCAATTGCAGGATGTACTCGCCCAGATCGGTTTCCAGCACCTTGATGCCGGCACCGATCAGCGCATCGTTCAGCGCGATCTCCTCGGTCACCATCGACTTCGATTTGGTGATGGTTTTGACGTTGTTCTGTTGTGCGATACCCAGCACGATGGCGTTTGCTTCTTCTGCCGTTTCCGCCCAGTGCACCACAGCGCCCCGCCGCGTGGCATTGCGCTCGAATTCGATCAGGTAGGCGTCAAGGTTGTCGATCACACGATTGCGCAGCGCGGCGGCATGGGTGCGGATCGCCTCCCAATTGTCGACCTCAGCTACGCCAATGGCACGGCCATCGACAAACTTGCCCTTGGCCTTTTTCATCGCGTTCTGCAATACAGCGTCGTTGAGCTTAGCGCTCGCCGTTTGCTTGAAGTGCATGCTGTGGACTTGCATCAGTCGATATATCCGCGCAATGAGTTGTTGAACACCATGATTCGTAGATCGCCATTTGGCGCGGGTTTCCAGCCATTTTCAGCCCGAAAGCCGCACCAGTGCTTGAGTTTACTTTCTTGTTTCAGTCATTCCCGCCGCAATCTCGGCGAAGTGAAAAACCTTGGTTTTGGTATCACCATTGCGCCGCAGGCGCCCCTCGATATTTAGCAGGCAGCCAAGATCACCGCCGACCACCGCATTGGCATTGGCGACACCGATGTTGACGCACTTGTTCTCCGCCATGCGCGTGGAAATCTCACCCAGCTTGATCGAAAACGTGCCGCCGAAGCCGCAGCATTTTTCGGCGTCCTGCATTTCGGTCAGCGTGCATCCGGCCTTGACCAGCAAGGCGCGCGGCTGCGACTTGACGTTGAGTTCACGCAAGCCCGAGCAACTATCGTGATAGGTCACGCTGCCGGAAAATTGACCGGGCAGCTTTTCAACTTTCAGCACGTTGACCAGGAAATCCGACAGCTCGTACCACTTGGCCGCCAGTGCGCGAAAATCTGCCTCTTCCGGCTCGCCTTTGAACAGGTCTTCGACCGCATGCACCTTGATCTGCCCGGAACACGAACCCGATGGCGCCACCACATAGTCGCAGTGACTGAATTCCGCCAACACCTTTCGCGCCAGCGCTTTGGAGACTTCGCGCGCGCCGGAGTTGTAGCCCGGCTGGCCGCAGCAGGTCTGCTCTGCAGGAACAATGACCTCGCAGCCGGCGTCTTCGAGCAGCTTCAACGCAGCGAAGCCAATGTTCGGGCGGACGAGGTCAACCAGGCAGGTGACGAACAGGCCAACTTTCATGGAGACATCTTAACCGAACGCGACGGCGCGCCGATGGATGCAAGCCCGATACTGGAATGACAATAAAAAACGCCGGGGAACCCGGCGTTTTTGCTTGAAGCGCGGAAAGGAATCAGCCTTCCTTGCGTGCCAGTCCCGCTGCCATCTGCTTGCTGTTGTTCTCGAGCCATTTCTTGATGCGATTGGCATCACCGAGGCGGGTGAGCTTTCCCCAGGAATCCATCAGCACGATCACCACCGGGTTGTTGCCAATGGTGGCGTGCATGACCAGACACTTGCCGGCTTCGCTGATATAGCCGGTCTTCGATAGACCGATATCCCAGCCGGAATTTTTCACCAGCGCGTTGGTGTTGTTGAAACCCAGCGAACGCTTGGCATTCGGCAAGGTGACATGCAATTCCGGCGTGGTCGAATATTCGCGGATTTGCGGGAAGCGAGAGGCTTCGGAAACCATCAAGGCCAAGTCCTGCGGGCTGGCCACATTGCCCGGCGCCAAACCAGTCGGATCAACGAAGCGGGTGCTGTTCAGGCCGATCAACTTCGCTTTGGCATTCATCGCCTCGACAAAAGCAGGCGTGCCTCCGGGATAGCTGCGGCCCAGCGCCGCAGCGGCGCGATTGTCCGAGGCCATCAACGCAAGACGCATCAGGTCTTCGCGGCGAAACGCGGTTCCGACCGGCAGGCGCGAACGCGAATTCTTGATGGTGTCGATGTCGGCGCTATCGATAATCACCGGCTCGTTCAGATCCTGCTTGGCTTCCAGCACCACCATCGCCGTCATCAGCTTGGTGATGGACGCGATCGGCACGGCGCTTTCGGCATTCTTGGCATAGAGCGCCTTGCCAGTAACCGGGTCAAACACCATAGCGGCGTGCGACAGCAAATTGGGTTCGCCATCCTTGGTGAGGTCCGGCGTGCCGGCCTTTGCCTTCGCGCGAACCGGTGCTGCCTTCGCATTTTTGACGTCGGCCGCAACGGCAACAGACGAACAGACGCCAAACGCCAGCAGCGCGAAAGCCGCCATAATGGGCTTGAAAATCGGGTGGGAAAGTGCGCGCACGATTTATGACAACCTTATTAAGGACAAACACCATAACAAATACAGGGGCATTCTGGCAAGATTTCAGTTGCCACCTGATATTTCACCTGCAACCAATTCATTTATTTAACTAATGTCTGCACCCAACTACCCGCATCTGGACACCCTCGCGGTTCACGCTGGCCAATCGCCCGACCCGGCCACCGGCGCCCGGGCGGTGCCGATCTACCAATCTGCCTCGTTTGTATTCCCGGATACCGATACCGCCGCCTCGCTGTTCAATCTGGAGCGCACCGGCCATGTTTATTCGCGGATTTCCAACCCGACGCTGAGCGTGTTCGAGGAACGCATGGCGGCGCTGGATGGTGCACCGGCGGCGATCGCCGTTGCTTCAGGTCAAGCCGCGCTGCATCTCGCCATTGCGACACTGATGGGAGCAGGCGCTCACATTGTCGCGTCGAATGCACTTTACGGCGGCTCGCACAATTTGTTGTCCTACACGCTGCCGCGGTTTGGCATCGAAACCACCTTTGTTGATGGCCGCAATCCCGACGCCTGGCGGGCCGCCATCCGACCCAACACGCGTCTGCTGTTCGGCGAAACGGTGGGCAATCCGGGACTGGATGTCTTGAATGTGCCGTTGGTGGCGGAGATTGCCCACGCCGCAGGCATCCCGCTGATGGTCGATGCCACGCTGACCACGCCCTACCTTTCGCGACCGATTTCGCAAGGTGCCGACATCGTCATGCACTCTGCCACCAAGTTTCTTTCCGGACATGGCGTAGTGATTGGTGGCGTCTTGCTGGACGGTGGCACCTTCGATTGGGAGAAGTCCGGCAAATTCCCGACATTGACCGAACCATACGAAGGCTTTCACGGCATGGTCATGTCCGAGGAGTCTTCGGTGGCTGCGTTTGCGCTGCGCGCGCGCCGCGAAGGTTTGCGCGATTTCGGCGCGGCGATGGCGCCGATGACGGCATTCCAGATTCTGCAAGGCCTGGAAACGCTACATGTGCGCATGCCGAAACACGTCGAGAACACGCGCAAGATCGTGCATTTCCTGTCGACAAACAAGGTGGTGGCAAAGGTCACCTACCCCGAACTGGAATCGCACCCCGATCACGCGATCGCAAAACAACTGCTGCCCAATGGTGCTGGCGCCGTCGTGAGCTTCGATCTGAAAGGCGAAGGCGGCCTTGCCAAAACCGCCGGCAAAACGTTCATCGAAAAGCTCTCGCTGTTTTCGCATCTCGCCAACATCGGCGACGCCAAGTCGCTGGTGATTCATCCCGCCACCACCACGCACTTCCGCATGGATGCGGCCGCGCTGAAGGCGGCGGGCATTTCCGAGGGCACCATCCGTTTGTCGATCGGCATCGAGCATGCCGATGACTTGATCGAAGACCTGTCGAAGGCGCTTTACGCTGCAGGCAAGGTGGCAAGCGCATGAAGTTCCTGGTCCAGCAACAGCCTGCCTATGTTTACACCGGCAGCAAGCCTTTCGATGCGGCCAAACCTTCCGTGGTTTTCATCCATGGCGCAGCCAACGATCACAGCGTATGGACGCTGCAGGCGCGCTACTTCTCGCATCACGGCTGGAACGCTCTCGCCGTGGATCTGCCCGGCCATGGCAAGAGTTTTGGCGTGGCAAAGCCAACCGTTGCGCAATACAGTGACTGGCTGATCAATCTGCTCGACAACGGCGGCATCGCGAATGCGACGCTGGTGGGACACAGCATGGGCTCACTGATTGCACTCGATTGCGCGTCTCGTCATGCCGCGCGCGTATCCAGGCTGGCGCTGCTGGGCTGCAGCGTTCCGATGCCGGTGTCGGATGTCCTGCTCGATGCGGCAAAAAATCGTCCCGCCGATGCATTCGACATGCTCAATATCTGGGGTCACGCGCCGCAGCTGAAGTGGGGCAAGAATCCGACGCCGGGAACGTCGTCGATGATGGCGTACAAGCGCTTGCTGGAGCAAAGCCGGCCGGGGGTGTTGTTCAACGATCTGTCGGCCTGCCATGCGTTTCTACCGGATGACGCGTTCCTGGCCACAATAACGGCACCTGCATTGGTCGTCGCCGGCACACGCGACATGATGACACCTGCCAAGGCTGCACAAGCATTGGCTGCACGCATCAAAGCGCGTACGGTAGTGCTGGATGAATGTGGTCACGCCATGATGCAGGAAGCGCCGGGAAAAGTACTGGACGCGCTGCGCGGGTTTCTGCTGTCGTGAAAACACTAGCGTTGACAATTGCGCTGGCGGCAAGTCAGCCGGTATTTGCACAGCCCCCGTCAACAACGGCTCCGCCGCCGGCGGAATCGCTTGTCAAGGTTTCCGCCGAAGTGCGCGACACGGCAAAGAACGGCATCGCCACGGTGCGCGTCTCCATCCAGTACGAAAGCCAGCAACTGCAACGCGATGTGCAACAACGCCCGACCACAAATAGCAGCGCGAAAAATCTGTTCGGCTGGAAAGACGGCTATCTATTTGTGCGCGATGACTGCCTGATCGCCGAGGAGGTGAAAAGACCGTGGCGCTGTGTCGTCGATCAGGTCTACGCACTGGTCGACACCAAGGACGGCAAGCGTCTGGCACATCTGGGCGATGTCCATACCGGTGAGGATTGCATCGATGAGCCGAAAATCGGCTGCTCGCTTTATCAGGGCGTCTTCACCGATATTTACGACCGGCTGGAAAATCACGCCACCGTCAGCCGCGCGGACGCACCGGCACCATTGATCGAAATGCGCGTGCGATCCGGCGAGCTGGTGGTTGACCTGGATGAAACCTGGGATCGCAATCAGGAACGGTTCACCGCCGGGCAGCGCTGCCTGTCGGCGCCCGCCGGCGAACGCGCGGCCATCTGTGTCGAAGGCATTTCACCGCGGCGCGCTTATTTATTCAATTCTGTGCTCGCCAGCTACACCAAACGTGAAGAGCAACTCGATAAGGTTCGCAGCTACGCTCGCAGCGCGCTGTGTGATCGCGACAACAGCAGCGAAGAAGTGTGCAGTGAGGTCCTGCGCGTTTCTGCATTGATGCTGGCGTCGATACGGCCCGGCGAGAAGGCGCGCCCACGCTCTCTGGCTGCGGCACCTGTAGCCTCGGCATCAAAATAAAACCCCAGCACTGGCGCGGCTTCCAGGTCATTTTCGGCCCGGAATCCGCGCCAGTGCTAGTGTTTCACCGCAAAAGAAAAGCCGCCCGAAGGCGGCTTTTCACGTTGATGACTGATACGACTAGCCTAGAGCATCGGCCCAGATGTTCTTTGCCCAGGTCATCGCATACTGTCCCTCAAGTTCGTTCGACGCCGCCGATACGCCACCCGATCCGGGCACCGCTTTCATCGTTTTGTCCTTCTCGTCGTACTTGTGCACCGAGGCGACATGCACCACCTTGTCTGCGGAAACGAAGCTGTAGCAGGTGTTGTTCAGCACCGGTGCGCCATTCGGCTGTTCGCCGCCCAGCAGGGCAACGATTGCCGCGGCACAGGCCTTGCCGTGCGAGTTGGCCATATGCCCGGACTTCGGCATGCCCGGTGCGATCTGCAGCGCGTCACCGAGCAAATGCACGCCGGGGACGTTCTTCGCTTCGTAAGTCAACCAATTGATCTCGCACCAGCGCTTGTTGGCGGTGATGAATGGATTGGCGATGCTGCCCGCTTTCATCGGTGGCAGCACATTCAACACATCGGCCTTCACATCGTCCGCAACTTCCAGCTTGGCACTCATGGTCTTCACATCGACATCGACCACCTTCGAGTTGCCGCGATATTCGACGATGCCGGCGTACATATCGGCCCAGGCTTTCTTGAACAGGCCAGGCTTCGAGGTCACATCCGGATTGGCGTCGAGGATGATCACTTTCGATTTCGGTTTGGATTGCTTCAGGTAACTGGCAATCTGGCAGGCGCGCTCGTACGGGCCGGGCGGGCAGCGATAAGGTGCGACCGGGATGGTGATGGCCACCACGCCGCCATCGCGGATCGCTTCCAGTTGCTTGCGCAGCGCCACGGTTTGCGGCCCGGCTTTCCATGCATGCAGCACTTTTTCCTGCGCAGCGGCATTGTTCAGACCGGGCAGTTCCTCGTACATGAAGTCGATGCCGGGGGACAGCACCAAGCGGTCGAACGGCAGGCTGACGCCGCTCGCCAGACGCACGACTTTCTTTTCCGCATCGACCGCGGTGGCTTCGCCGCGAACCACGTTGATGCCGTATTTCTTCGACAGCGTTTCATAGCTGACGGTAATGTCCTTCATCGTCTGCGTGCCGCCCAGCACCAGATTGGAAATCGGGCAGGAAATAAACTCGGCGTTGCGCTCCACCAGCGTGACGTCGATATTCGGCGACCACAGCTTGATGTACTTGGCCACAGTCGCGCCGCCATATCCGCCGCCAACCACCACCACGCGCGGGCCACTGCCCCCAATGGCGGCACAGCCCGTGATCGATGAAATGCCCGCGACAGTCGATGCCGCCGCCGACGCTTTGACGAAATTTCTGCGATTCATGCTCATGAGGTTCTCCGTTGGCGTCGTTAGTTATTTTTTCTGCGCGGCAAAGAAATCGCCCAGTGCATTGGTCTCGGCCTCCGAATAGCCCTTGGCCAACTGATGCATGATGGTCGCCTCGCGCTTGCCTTCACGGAAGGCTTTCATCTGGTTGACGAAATATTCCTTGTTGGTTCCGGCTAGCCCTGGAATCGCACCACCGGCACTATTGCCATTGGTACCATGACATGCAGCGCAGGTCGCAGCCATGGCGCGAATTCCATTGGGCGTCAGATTCGACGCGGCGAAGGCAGGCGCGGGGGGCGCGGCGGGAGCTGCAGGAGCTTGGGCTATTGCCGGCACGGCCGAGGCGGTGAACCCCGCCAGCAGCATGCAGCGCAGGACATTTTTCATGGCGATCTCCAGAGTGCGGTTGGTGTTGAGCGAATGCTGCCGGAAGAATAGCTCAAGTCAACGTGGGCTGCATGCACGCACTGCAGCAAAATCAATAACCAATGCTGATGCTGTATGCGGTGCGGGCTTACGCCGCGCTGCGCAAAAAGAAAAACGGGCCGCCAGTTTGCGCTGGCGGCCCGTTTAACTGTCTCGAAGAAGATCAGCTTTCCTGCGGCACCGGCTCTTTTTCTTCGCTGATGTCGAGCTTCACCTTGTTATCGGCGTCGATGTCGATCGTCACCCTGCCACCGTTGGCGAGCCGGCCGAATAGCAACTCCTCAGCCAGCGCACGGCGAATCGTGTCCTGAATCAGGCGCGACATCGGCCTTGCACCCATCAGCGGGTCAAATCCGTTCTTGGCCAGATACTTCTTCAGCGCATCGGTATAAGTGACATCAACCTTCTTTTCAGTCAGTTGCGCTTCCAGCTGCATCAGGAATTTATCGACTACACGCAGGATGATCTGCTCGTCCAGCGGCGCGAAGGAGATGGTGGCATCGAGACGATTGCGGAATTCCGGCGTGAACATGCGCTTGATTTCCGCCATCTCGTCGCCAGCCTTCTTGTCGTTGGTGAAGCCGATCGCCGTCTTCGACAATTCCGACGCCCCCGCATTGGTGGTCATGATGATCACCACGTTGCGGAAATCCGCCTTGCGGCCATTGTTGTCGGTCAGCGTGCCGTGATCCATCACCTGCAGCAGCACGTTGTAAATATCAGGATGTGCCTTCTCGATTTCATCCAGCAGCAGTACCGAATACGGATGCTTGGTAATGGCTTCCGTCATCAGGCCGCCTTGGTCGAAACCGACATAGCCGGGTGGCGCACCGATCAGGCGCGACACGGCATGACGTTCCATGTACTCGGACATGTCGAAGCGAATCAGCTCAACACCAAGAATAAACGCGAGTTGCTTCGCAACTTCGGTCTTGCCGACACCAGTCGGGCCGGAGAACAGGAACGAACCGATCGGCTTGGCGGTATTGCCCAAACCGGAGCGCGCCATCTTGATTGCCGACGACAGCGCTTCGATCGCCTTGTCCTGGCCGAACACCACCGACTTCAGATCGCGATCCAGCGTCTTTAGCGCATTGCGATCATCACTGGAAACATTGCGCGCGGGAATGCGTGCGATCTTGGCGACGATTTCCTCGATCTCCGGCTTGCCGATGGTTTTCTTCTGTTTCGATTTCGGCGCAATACGCTGCGCGGCGCCGGCCTCGTCGATCACGTCGATGGCCTTGTCCGGCAGATGACGGTCGTTGATGTACTTGGCCGAGAGTTCAGCGGCCGTGGTTAGGGCGGTAACGGTGTACTTCACACCATGATGCGTTTCGAACCGCGACTTGAGACCTTTCAAAATTTCGATGGTTTCGGCAATCGACGGCTCGGTCACATCGACCTTCTGGAAGCGGCGCGACAGCGCATGATCTTTTTCGAAGATGCCACGATACTCGGTGTATGTGGTCGCACCGATGCACTTGAGTTGGCCTGACGACAGTGCAGGCTTCAGCAGGTTGGACGCGTCCAACGTGCCGCCCGATGCGGAGCCGGCGCCGATCAGCGTGTGAATCTCATCAATAAACAAAATCGCGTTGGGATTCTCGGTGAGTTGCTTCAATACCGCCTTGAGGCGCTGCTCGAAATCGCCGCGGTATTTGGTGCCGGCGAGCAGCGCGCCCATGTCGAGCGCGTACACCTGCCCCTTGGCGAGAATGTCCGGCACCTGGCCGTCGACAATGCGCTTGGCCAGCCCTTCTGCGATTGCCGTTTTGCCGACACCCGCTTCGCCCACCAGCAGCGGGTTGTTCTTGCGGCGGCGGCACAGAATCTGGATGACGCGCTCGACTTCATGCTCGCGGCCAATCAGCGGATCGATCTTTCCGTCAATCGCCATTTGGTTGAGATGCAGGGTAAAGCTCTCGAGCGCGCCGCCGGATTGCTCGCCTTCCGCAGCTTCGGTTTCCGCCTCTTCCTTTTCGCCTTTGGCGGGCGCCGTCTTGGCGATTCCGTGCGAAATGAAATTCACCACATCAAGGCGCGATACACCCTGCTGATGCAAAAAATAAACCGCGTGCGAGTCCTTCTCACCATAAATGGCGACCAGCACATTGGCACCGGTGACTTCTTTCTTGCCGGAAGACTGCACATGCAGGATGGCGCGCTGGATTACACGCTGGAAACCCAGCGTCGGCTGGGTATTCACCTCGCCGTCGCCGGCGACGATGGGCGTGTGCTGTTCAATGAACTCGGTCAGCGCCTTTTTCAGATCGTCGATTTTCGCCGCGCACGCTTTTAGCACTTCCTGCGCGGAAGGATTTTCCAACAAGGCGAGCAACAGATGCTCGACGGTGATGAACTCGTGACGCTTTTGCCGTGCTTCGACAAAAGCCATGTGCAGACTGACTTCGAGTTCCTGGGCGATCATGATTTACCTTTCAGCGAGTGCGTGCCAACTACGTGATTCACTATTTCATAAACGCCTGATCTTTCGATCAAGCATACAACCAAAAATTACCGCTTATCTGTGCATTGCATCACGCAAAAAGCGTGCACAAACACTTCCTCATACCTCTTCCATACCACATCGCAGCGGATGTTGGTGTTTGCGTGCATGGTCGACCACCTGTTCCACTTTCATGGTGGCGAGATCGCGCGGGAAAACACCGCATATTCCGCGGCCCTCGGTATGCACCTTGAGCATGATCTGCGTTGCACGCTCGTAGTTAT
Organism: Betaproteobacteria bacterium; assembly: GCA_016790625.1. GTDB lineage: Bacteria > Pseudomonadota > Gammaproteobacteria > Burkholderiales > Usitatibacteraceae > UKL13-2. The sequence continues at coordinate 10,277 of JAEUNB010000215.1, forward strand.
GGCCGAAAATCTGCTCCAGTACATCGACCACAAACTCCATCGGCGTGTAGTCGTCGTTGTACATCACCACCTGCCACATCGCCGGCGGCTTGGTCTGCGCCGGTTTTTCTTTGAGTTCGGTGATGCCTTGATCGTTCGGTTTGGATTGCCGTGTGGCCATGCGTTTGGGGGAATAATTTGTTGACTAATAATAGGGGCAAGGATAGGTGCATTCAAGTCCCGCACAGGATGCAGGAAGTTTGCACCAACGCAGTGCCGTGCGCGTGCTGTCCGCGTGTTGTTCGCACATCATTTGAATGCGATTTGCATCGATACAACGCTAACACCTGAAAATCCGTAGGGTCTATTGACTTGATTCTGGATAGCCGGTAAAAGGCGCTTTGGAGTTTGGCTTTAAGGTTGTCTGCATTTGCACTACGCGCGGTTGCAGGCCTTGATAGCAAAACGATTCCGGGGCTCTCCAACCCGTTTTTGTAAAAGGATGCATTTGCAATGGCAACAGGAACAGTCAAATGGTTTAACGACGCCAAGGGCTTTGGCTTCATCACTCCCGACGACGGCAGCGATGATCTCTTCGCCCATTTTTCGGCGATCCAGATGAATGGTTTCAAGACACTCAAAGAAGGTCAAAAGGTCAGCTTCGAAGTGACCCAAGGCCCCAAGGGCAAACAGGCTTCCAATATCCAGAACGCCTGATTAGTCCGGAGGAACGGTCAAAACCCCTGTGGTCCTGCCACTGGGGTTTTTTATTTCTACTGTCATGTTGATTGCCTTCAATAAACCCTACGGCGTGATCTGCCAGTTCAGTCCATCGGGAGACAAGCCGACACTTAAGGATTTCATTGCGCTGCCTGATGTTTATCCGGCCGGCCGGCTGGATACCGACAGCGAAGGCCTGCTGCTACTGACAGACGACGGCGTGCTGCAGGCAAAAATTGCCGATCCGCGTCACAAGCTGGCCAAAACCTACTTGGCGCAGGTCGAGGGCGCACCAAGCAACGCGGATCTTGCGCCGCTACGGCGCGAAATGGACCTGGGTGACTTCGTTGCCAGGCCTGCTCTGGCCACGCTGCTCGGCAATCCACCAAAGCTTTGGGAGCGCGATCCACCGGTCCGGTTTCGCGCCCATATCCCTACTTCGTGGCTGCAAATTACGCTATCGGAAGGTAAAAACCGCCAAGTCCGGCGAATGACTGCGAAGGCAGGGTTTCCCACCTTGCGTCTGGTACGAGTGGCAATTGGCCCAATCACCCTGAACGACCTGCCTGTAGGTCAATGGCGTGAGATTGACTCAACGAAAGTCATCCCGCAGCGCACCAAAACTGGGAAAAAGCCCTGAATAGTGAAAGACTTGCCGCCGTTTTCTCGCCACAATTCCGGTTCACAACCCGATGTCAACCGGCTATAATCCGGCGCGTTATGCGCTCTGACAGCACAATCTGTCTTGAATGACTAACGTTACTCACTCACTCTCAAAGGAAACACAGATGAAAACCATCTCCGCTATTGCTGCCGCTCTGTTCGCAGCTGTTGCACTGAACGCTGCTGCACAAGCGCCTGCTGCCCCGGCCGCAAAAGCTGAAGCTGCCAAGCCTGCTGCCGCCCCGGCTGCTGCTCCCGCCGCTGCCGCTCCGGCAAAAGCCGCTGAAGCCGCCAAGCCGGCTGCTGCAGCTGCTCCGGCCAAGGCTGAAGCCAAGAAAGAAGAAGCTTCCAAGGAAGTAAAGAAGGAAGAAAAGAAGGCCAAGAAAGCCAAGAAGGCCAAGAAAGAAGAAGCTGCCAAGAAAGAAGACGCACCGAAGAAGTAATTCGGGCTTCCAAGCTTGGCGGACTAGCTCCGCTAAAAAGGGCGGGACTTCGGTTCCGCCCTTTTTGTTTTATTGCGGCGCTTGATCGCCGTGATTCCAGCCCGATAATTCACAGATGTCCAAAAAACGCATAGTCGTCGGCCTGTCCGGCGGCGTTGACTCCTCCGTCTCCGCCTTGTTGCTCAAGCAACAGGGTTACGACGTTATCGGCCTGTTCATGAAGAACTGGGAGGATGACGACAACGATGAGTACTGCTCGACGCGCCAGGATTTCATTGACGCCGCAGCCGCTGCCGATGTGATCGGCATTGAGTTCGAGGCAGTGAATTTCGCCGCCGAATACAAGGATCGCGTGTTCGCCGAGTTCCTGCGCGAATACTCGGCCGGTCGCACGCCGAATCCCGATGTGCTGTGCAATGCCGAAATCAAGTTCAAGGCCTTTCTCGACCATGCGCTGAAACTCGGCGCGGAACAGATCGCCACCGGCCATTACGCGCGCGTACGCGAAGTCGATGGCCGCTTCGAATTGCTCAAGGGCGTCGATCCCGGCAAAGACCAAAGCTACTTTCTGCATCGCCTCAACCAGCATCAGGTTTCCAAAGCCGTGTTCCCCGTCGGACACCTGCTCAAGTCCAATGTGCGCAAACTCGCGCAAGACGCCGGGCTTCCGAACCACGCCAAGAAGGATTCGACCGGCATCTGCTTTATCGGCGAGCGGCCGTTCCGCGAATTTCTGCAGCGCTATCTGCCCAAGGAACCGGGCGACATGGTCACACCGGATGGGAAACGCATCGGTCGTCATGAAGGGCTGATGTACTACACATTGGGTCAGCGTCAGGGTCTGGGCATCGGCGGCACCAAAACCGGCGATGGCGAGCCATGGTTTGTCGCCGGCAAGAATCTGGCGAAAAACCAGCTCGAAGTGGTGCAGGGGCACGACCATCCCAAACTGCTCAAGCATGATCTAGTGGCGCAGGACACGGCCTGGGTCAGCGGGCAATCACCGTCAGCCGGACAGCAGTTAGCGGCCAAGACACGCTACCGCCAAGCCGACGCCATGTGCAGGGTTGAAGCCGCCAATGACGCCGAATTTGCGCTGCGATTTGATGCCGCGCAATGGGCGATAACACCGGGACAATCTGCCGTGATTTACGACGGTGAAGTTTGTCTGGGTGGCGGCATCATTCGCTGACGGCGATCGACATCTCCAAATAAAAAACGGCGCTACTGCGCCGTTTTTTCATCCCAGATCTCAGACTTTGGGCACTGTATCGGCGAGCGATTGTCGTGCTTCCATTTTTTCGATCCAGGCGCGCAGATTTGGATGCTGTTCGCGCCACTTGATGTCGGGCAGACGAAATTCCAGCCACAGCAGTGCGCAGGCAAGGGAAATATCTCCCAGCGTGAGCGACAGGCCGTGGCAAAAATCACGATCGCCCAACTCACGCGCGGCAGCAGCAATGCCTGCATTGACTTTGCCTAGTTGACGCGCAATCCAATCCGCACTTTGTTGTTCGGCGGGGCGCTTCTTCTCCAGAAACACCGCAATACCGGCGTCAGTAATGCCATCGCCCAAGGCTTCCCAGCGCTTCACCTGCACGCGATCGCGGCCGCCATCGGGTAGCAAGCGCGCGACGGGCGTTACGCCGTCCAGATACTCCGCGATCACGCGCGAATCGTAAATCGCCAGACCATCGTCCAGCAACAGCACCGGCACCTTGCCCAGCGGATTGAAATCGCCGACCCTGGTGTCGGCACTCCACACGTTCTCGGCGACGAAATCGCACTCGATGCGTTTTTCGGCCATCACAATTCGAACTTTGCGCGCGTATGGGCTGGTATAAGAGGCTATCAGCTTCATTGTTTTTTTGATCCTGTTTTCAGAGCGAAATTATATCATCGCGACTCGCATCAACCACGCCGTGCCGGCGAAGCAAACAAGCGCGCGTGATAAAATTCTGCGGTAATTTTCCGAAAGTCTTCCGATGTCCTCCGCCGCTCCGCTCCCACTGAATTCCCTCACGTCGCTATCCCCTCTTGACGGCCGTTACGAGAAAAAAACCGCTGCGCTGCGCGGGTATTTCAGCGAATTTGCGCTGATCAAATATCGCGTTCATGTTGAAATCGAATGGCTGATTGCGCTGGGTGCGGAACCGGCAATCGCTGAATGCAAACCGTTCAGCGCGAACACGGTGCAGGCAATGCGCAACGCCGTGTCGTCCTTCGCCGTTGCCGATGCAGAGCGCATCAAGGCAATCGAAGCGACCACCAATCACGACGTGAAGGCGGTCGAGTACTGGCTGCGCGAACGATTCGCGGACAACGCCGAAGTGACCGCCGCACAATCGTTCATCCATTTCGCCTGCACGTCGGAAGACATCAACAATCTCTCGCATGGTCTGATGCTGAAAGCAGCGCGCGATGCCGTGCTGCTGCCTGCGCTGCAAACCATCGAGACCAAGCTTTCCGCGCTCGCTCACACCCACGCCGGCCTCGCCATGCTGTCTCACACCCACGGCCAGGCGGCAACGCCGACCACGCTGGGGAAGGAGATGGCGAATGTCTCGTGGCGGCTGCGTCATGCGCGCGAGGCCATCGCAAAAATCGAGCTGCTGGGCAAGATCAACGGCGCCGTAGGCAATTACAACGCCCATCTTTCCGCCTATCCTTCGCTCGACT
>JAEUNB010000216.1 GCA_016790625.1 Betaproteobacteria bacterium
GGCAGGAGGCCGGCATCAAAGCGCACAACAAGTGGCCGGATTGGAGCAAGAGTTGGCACAAACCCGCTGGCATCTCGGTCTTCGCCTAGCATAGCGAAGGTGGGCTCTCTTACATTCTTCAGGCTGTTGAACCAGCTTTTCAGCGCTGATTGTCCCAGCAAACTCCCTAGCGCCTCATGCTCGGTACCATCGTCGTCTCATCAAACAGTCTCCGATGGTCGTGGATGCTATATAGACAGAAAGTACCAACGAAACTTGCGATATCACTAAATTCATTATTTCTCATCGACCAGAAACTATTCAAGCGGCGGACTGTGTGTTTTCCATGGTGGATGGTTCGCTGACGAAAAAATGAATGAATAGTTGATTACTGTCTCTGTGAACTAATAGCGACAGGTTCTTCAATAATGATGTTTCCGTTAACTCGAGAACTTGCCTCAAACTACCGATCCGTATGACCCAGCGCTACAACGCGCAACAGTCATCATGTCCTGAACTCTTTCCGCGACATCTGCCGCGTAGTTCTTTGGCATATAAGTGTATTTTTCCAGCGTTGACGCACTATGTAATATGCGGGCGCAACCTGAACTCACTAGATGTTTTACGATCTCGGCATGAGAGCTTTCTACAATTCGTTCATCATAAAAAATATAAACAGGCACGCCGCTACTCGCCGCTTCGCAACACATCGATATTGAATCGGCAGTAACAATCAGAAAGTCCGCGTACGCGAGGATTCCGAAAAATGGATTGTTTCCCGACATGCGTTTGCGATCGTATATATAGCTCGGCACACTAATTTCGGCACATAGCGCTTCCATGCAAGCGGACGATGTCCTTGCAGACGTGCTGGCTAGGATTGAGCCGCCGATGCGCTCGGCCAGCCTGTTGGCTTCTCGGCCTAGCGTCGTTGCTATCTCGGGCAAAAAAATTCGCCGGCCATCACCGACGTCGCCCCCCAATAGCAAGCCGATTACCTGCCCCCGGTCCGCGAAGTATGATAAATCGCCTTGCCACCTGAGCTTTGCTTCGTCTAACAACTTGGCGGATACACGATTGGGTACTGACTCGCAAAGGAAAATATGGGGCAGGGAAGCATTGTCATGGTGCGGATAGCTCACAATGAGATTCGTATTCTGGATGTCTTGCACAGTCGCCTTGATCGGCAGGCCGCGAACGGGCGGTCGCATCGCGACAACAATTGTCTTGCCACCCGATAGAGCCTTGACCACTTGCATATACGGGATATGAAAACAAGGTCCTATAAACACATCGGGCCATCGGGGATTCTCGACGTTAATAAGTCCGGAACTCGACAAACGTCCTAGGGTTTGTACCGGCGTGCAGAATTCGGTGGGTACATCCACCTCTTGGAAGGAGTTTCCAATATGCTCGGCAATTCCGATGCGCGCGTTTGTGTCACCATCCCGGGTTGTTTTCGTTATCCACACTAAAGGGAATGAGGTCACTCCCATTTTTGTTTCAGGGCGATCTGACACCTTGCGTGGTTTAGCTTTCCACTACCAGCCAAACTTCACGCCGAACGCATCGCAGGCCTCAATCCGCCTAAGAACAAAATCATCGCGCATGCCGGCCTGTACCGCTGGGTTGACAAGAATAGTGATCCAGTGCGGCCCAGCGACAGCTGACGCCGGCGGAATTGTCGCCATATGGTACTCAGGCTTGCCGGAAATAGGATCGGTGTCATCGATGTAGCCAACGGGAGCAGGCAGCGGTGTTCCGGCAACCCAACCCCAGTAAATCGCGTGTCGCTTACCCTCGAAGATTTCCACGTCCGTCGTCACGAGCAAGAGTTCGAGCGGTGTAGGGGTCGGCGGTGCATAACTAATTGTGCAAGGAAGCTGAAGCTGCAGACCGACGAACGTAGCGTCGGTAAAGACGCCGGGCGTATCGCCAAGATTCAGCGCCCCAGTCCAGATCGTGTAGTAGGGATGCGATGCCGTCATAGATGCCTCCTGAGGTTGGAACAAGACATGCCGTTCGCTGCCAAATCGGGGAACGGGGCCGGCTAGGCTTACTGTTCTTAATTAGGTTACGCCGTCTCGCACAAAAAAAACCTACATGAATAGGTAGGAAATGGACAACGATTTGGCAAATACGTGTTGTTACCGTTTGCGGTGCGATATGGTTCTACATGTTTTGTCGCACGCACGTTTGACTTGCTCAGTGGTCGTTATTGCGGCGTGGGGTTAACTTGCCCAGAATTTTCTATGCTCATAGGACTGGCCTGCTCTGATCCATCAGCAACCTCAGTTATCGAGGTCGAATACCCAGCGAATCTCGTCTGCTATCGTCTCTGTCAAGGGTTCGCGTCCGCTAATGAAGTCGGCCACCGCACTGTTTAACGATCGCCCAACTTCTTCCGAGTCCAGACCAGCTGTGGCGTAAAGCCTGGCGTGGACCGGCATATCCTCGATCAGAACAAGACTGGCGTGCTCCTGATCATGCCTAAGCGCGAACACGGCCGCTCGCCGCAGGCGGCCGGCACCGTGATCGTCTTCCACAAAAAGAGCCAGGTCTGCCACGCCGTTTCCATCCATCACTGCCGGAATCGTTACCGTCCAGCCGTCTTCCTCGCTTGGTGTAAGCAGCTCGATCTCCACAAGTCCCTTTAGTCGCGCGAGATCCTTGACAGCGTCCCGAAGAAACGCCGGCACCGGCCATGGCCGTTCTTCATCCACTCCTTGCATGCCCGCGAGGTCCACCGGTCGAATTCGTCGCGCCGACCCAGGCTCGCCTACGGCGACCTCTTTCACATTGGGTGCCCCGTCAAGTGAAATTGCAGGTCCGCACTCATCAGGCAACGTACGCCGGCGTAGCACCGTCTTCTTCAGAAGGTCCGGAAATCTCGGCAGATACTGAAATTTCCTGGTGGCCGTCGCCAAGTTGTTTGAGGCATCCCGCTCCACCAGTTTTTGATTCGAAGAGTCCTTGGGTGAACGCCGGGCCGCGACATTGCTCCGGTCGGCGCCGGACTGCTCGGACGATATGGGACGACCGCCGCGCATTTCGTAGCGAAGCGAACGAAAAGGAAAGACATGTGAACAGGACCGTAGGTTGTAGACAATAAAGGTGGCGTCAGGTCGGTCGCCGGCCGGCAACCACTTTCCTGAAGCCGCCAACGTTGTCTTGCCGACGAACGGAAAAAACGTCTGCGGATAAACCCGCTGCCTGGCCACCGACGCCTTCAACATCGACGATCCCACCCGCAGTGCGGCACGCCAAGCGACCGGGTCAAGATGCAGGCGGCCGATGTCTGCAGCGGACGCCCCTGAAATGTATTGCGCCAGCTCCAGGAACAGCCGTCCAGAAGGCCTATCAAACTCGGCTTGGGTATATAAGCTTCTACGGTCCAGCGGGGGCAGGAACAACCGGGAAAGCAAGCCGCTGGATGATCCGAAATAGAAACGGATTAGCTCGCAACAGGGGACCACCAGCTGCCGCCCGCCGGTCAAGGCGACAACGACGCAAAATGAATGCGTGTTACTGCGATGCCAGGGATGATTGTCGAGTGGCAGTAGAAACTCGCCGTCATGCTGACTGTGACCGGCTTTAACGATGCGCGTCGTCGTAGCACCGATCTGCACGGCGTCGAATGTTTCCAGTTCGTAGTCTGGTCTCAGCTCCAGTTGCTGGTTTCGCCAGATATCACCGACGCGCAGGATGACGAGCGTGCCGACCGATACCCAGCAGGAGCGCTGAATCTCACTAGTGGACCAAGGCTTCAGCAGAACGCTGGGATCGTTCTGATAGTTGTCCGCGATGACGCGGGACAGGTAAACGAGAACAGAAGGCTGTCGCCGGCGGGTAGTTCGGTCCGGAAATGCTGCTTCGCCCAGCCAGTCAATGCGCCATGCATTTCTATCCTTCGGGAAGGCGCTTACTGTTAGAGGTTGTTGTTCTATAACGACCAATTCTCTTGAATGTTACTTTACGGCTATTGATTATTCTCAAATAGTATTGATATTTCTCATGTCTTACTGATTATTCACAGCAATCCCCGCCTCATGCGCCATCTGGTCTGCATGATACGAAGACCGTACCATCGGCCCGCTGGCCGCGTGCATGAAACCCATTTTTTCCGCTTCGGCGGCGAACATGTCGAACTCAGCCGGCGTGACATAGCGCAGCACTGGCAAATGATGCGCCGACGGTTGCAGGTACTGGCCGATGGTCAGCATGTCGACATCGTGCGCGCGCATGTCCTTCATCACCTCAAGGATTTCTTCGTTGGTTTCACCCAAGCCGACCATCAGCCCGCTCTTGGTCGGCACGTTGGGATGTTCGGCCTTGAAGTCTTTCAGCAGTTTCAGCGAATGCAGGTAATCCGAACCGGGCCTCGCCTGCTTGTACAGTCGCGGGATGGTTTCAAGATTGTGGTTCATCACATCCGGCGGCGCTTCACGCAGGATGCCGAGTGCGCGATCAAGACGACCGCGAAAATCGGGCGTGAGGATTTCGATCTGTGTTGAAGGTGACAGCGCGCGCGTCTGGCGTATGCATTCAACAAAATGTCCGGCCCCACCGTCTCGCAAATCGTCGCGATCGACGCTGGTGATGACGACGTATTTCAGTTTCAGCTTGGCGATGGTTTCGGCGAGGTGGCGCGGCTCATCGGTATCGAGCGGTAGCGGCCGGCCGTGACCCACATCGCAAAACGGACAGCGGCGGGTGCAGAGATCACCCATGATCATGAACGTCGCGGTACCTTTGCCGAAGCATTCGCCGATATTGGGGCAGGAGGCTTCCTCGCACACGGTGTGCAGATTGGCATCGCGGAGTATTTGCTTGATCTCGTAGAAACGCGAGGACACCGAGCCGGCCTTGACGCGAATCCACTCGGGCTTCTTCAGCCGTTCAGCCGGCACGATCTTGATCGGGATGCGCGCGGTTTTGGATTCGGATTTCTGTTTGACGCCGGCTTCAGCCATGAGGATTCTCTTGATTACCGCGAGTACAGGTTTGATTTGAGTTGCGAGACCAGTTTCTCGCCGATGACCGCCATTTTATCCGTGACACCCAAGTCGCGCATCTGCGTCACCGCCAATCCCTCATAGCCGCAGGGATTAATGCGCGAAAACGGTTCGAGGTCCATATCGATATTGAGCGAGAGTCCGTGATAGGTGGCGTGGTTGGCGACGCGGAGGCCGATGGCGGCGATTTTCGCTTGGTCCGCCCATTTCCCCTCTCCCCCAACCCCTCTCCCGCCAGCGGGCGAGGGGAGTTGCACATAGACGCCGGGCATCCCGGACAAGCGATAACTATCGATGTCGTATTGTGCGAGCAAATCGATCACCGATTGCTCGATTCGCTTCACAAGTTCCTTGACGCCGTAGCCAAGCTGCTTGAGGTCGAGCAGCAGATAAACCACCAGCTGTCCCGGCCCGTGATACGTCACCTGCCCGCCGCGATCGATCTTCAACACCGGAATATCGCCGGGGGCCAAAACATGTTCGGGCTTGCCGGCCAAACCGAGTGTGAATACCGGCGGATGCTCGACCAGCCAGAGTTCATCGACCGTCGTATCGCTGCGCGATTTGTTTGCTGCCTGCATCGCGTGCCAGATCGGCTCGTATTCGACCAGGCCAAGATGTTTGATGCGCACCGTCATGGCTGAATAGCAAAACTCCAGCACTGGTGCGGGTCACAGGCCAAAAATGCCTGGAAAACCGCACCAGTGCTGGAGTTTGATTTTGGGTTTGCGTACGAAATTCGTCCGGCTTCGCCGGCGAATTTCCCTGACCAACATCGGGAAAAGTAGGTTTGCACTTTTCCCGAAACCATTAAAGCGCCATCAACACAGCCGGATGCGCCGTCAGCGCGCGATAGATATCGTCCAGCTGCGCTTTGGAGGTGGCGTTGATAGTGGCGGTGACGGACAGGAAGTTGCCGTTCTTGGACGGCCGCATCTCCATCGTCTTGCCGTCGAAGTCCGGCGCGTGTTTCATCACGATCTCCAGCACAGCCTGGGCGAAACCGTCTTCGCGCCGGCCCATGGCTTTGATTGGAAATGGCGTCGGGAATTTGAGGAGTGTCTCCTCGCCTTCACCGATGTTTTTCGTTTTGTCGTTCATCAGGATATTCATCCCACCGATATGTGGGCTATTCCGCCGCTTTCAATGCAGGCGCCGCCGGCAGGTTGCGCTTGTAATCATCGAACAGTTTCTTCATCTGCTTGAACACAGGACCCGGCACACCACTACCGATCGGCTTGTCGTCCAACTTCACGATCGGCACCACTTCCTTGGTAGAGGACATGATCCACAGCTCGTCCGCCTTCTTCACTTCACGGCGATGCACACGGCGCATTTCCAGCGGCATGTTGTTCTTCTTCGCCAGTTCGATCATCAGCTCATAAGTGATGCCGCCCAAGATCAGGTTGTCCAGCGGCGGACACAGGATCACGCCGTTCTTCACCGCGGCGATGTTGGAAGCCGAAGACTCGGTGAGATAGCCGTCGCGGAACAGCACCACTTCGTCCGCACCGGCCTGATTGCCCTCGTGCTTCAGCAGTACCGCGCCCAGCAGGGCGGTGGCTTTGACATGGCAGCGCAGCCAGCGGCTGTCGTCCAGCGAAACGCAGGAAATGCCTTTCTCGTAAATCTCCGCCTTGGGCGTGCCCAGCGTGTTGACCATCATGAACACGGTTTGCGTGAGGCCTTGCGGTGGCGGGAAATCGCGCTTGGCCACGCCGCGCGTGACCTGGATATAAACGCCGACGTTGCCACCGCCGTTTTTCTCGATCAGCGTGGCGAGGATCGATTGCCACTGGTCGATCGAATACGGGTTGGCGATGTCGAGTTCATCAAGGCTGCGCTGCAGGCGCTTCAGATGCTCGACTGCGCGCAGGCCACGGCCCGAGTAATAC
>JAEUNB010000232.1 GCA_016790625.1 Betaproteobacteria bacterium
CCTTACGGAAGTATTTTCCGGTCAGACTGACGTGGGTATCACTAGGTTGACAAATACTCTCGATAGAGCACGAAGCCTGCAGATAACCACCAGGGACGTTTTAGTGGCGTTGGTAAAGGCGTTCGAGTTCGTCGGCAAACCTGATCAGGCGCTGATCTATCTTAGGCAACTGCTGGACTATCAAAGTGTGACCCAAAAGCAAAACGTACTGCAACATGTGAAGCTCCATTTGGAGCAACTTCATCCCGCTCTTGAAGACGAGGCCAAGGCCCTTCGTCGTTTGACCTCACGGCAGGAAATTCTTGAGGGCCGAATCGCCAAACAAGCGCTATTCAAAGCTCAAGTCGAGTCGATGGAGCGCATGGCGGTAGTGGCCGAATTGCGCGATGACTCGACCGGCGCCCACTCCTACCGTGTCGGACGATTGGCCTCCCTGTTGGCAAAGGAGGCCGGCTGCGATGAGGAAACCATCTTCATGATCGATATCGCGGCGCGGCTTCACGATATTGGCAAAGTGGGCATTCCAGACGGGATATTGCTGAAGCCTGCCAAGCTGAACTCGGCGGAGCGCGAAGTTATGAAAACCCACACGACTATCGGTGCGGAGGTGCTTGCCAATAGCAATATCGCGCACATGCAAACTGCTGAGGAAATTGCACGTCATCACCATGAGTGGTGGGATGGAACCGGCTACCCGCATGGATTGGCGGGTTCAGATATTCCAATGGCGGCGCGCATCACGGCGCTTGCGGATGTGTTCGATGCGCTTATGCATACTCGTCCGTATAAGCAGGCATGGTCCATGGACAGCACGCTGACGGAAATCATGGCTTTACGCGGACGCCAGTTCGATCCTGATTTGACGGACAAATTCCTTGCGCTTGTTGCGCGCTTGCGTCGCGAACACGCCGACTTGGATGCCTATCTTGGCGAGGCAGCGCAAGCGTCGCCATTCCTGCAGGCGCGAGACAAGATCAAGAAAACGCTGCAGCGCGCCGATGACGGCACTGACCACGGCGCGGAGAGTCGGTTGGATCTACAGCGTTAAGCAGGTTTACGCCGTCTCTGCTGTTTACCCCGCAGTCAGTTACGGGCTATAATCGTCCGGTTTTGGTGGCCACCGGGATTTGTAAGTGCGTAACCGCTTTGTTATCGGTAACTGGAAGCTCAACGGTGGCTTGGCTGCGAATGCAGTGTTGCTGGATGCATTGAAAGCCAAAGTGCTTGCTGCGCCCGGCCGCTATTGTGGTGTTTGTGTACCTGCCCCATATCTGGCTCAGGCACAAGCGCTGCTGGCGGGTACGTCGCTGGGTTGGGGGTCGCAAGACGTCAGTCGCTTTGAAACGGGTGCCTATACTGGCGACTTCTCCGCTGGCATGGTGGCCGAGTTTGGTAGCAAATATGCAATTGTTGGACATTCGGAGCGCCGTTCGTTGTTTGGCGATACCGACGCAGTTGTGGCGCAAAAGTATGATCAGGTACGCAAAGCTGGATTGACGCCCGTGTTGTGTGTCGGTGAAACATTGGCCGAACGTGAGGCAGGCGAAACCGAGTCAGTAGTTGGACGCCAGTTGAAAGCAGTTGTTGATGCGCACGGTGTGGCGGTACTCAGTGGTGCGGTGCTGGCTTATGAACCAGTCTGGGCTATCGGTACCGGGAAAACGGCAACGCCCGAGCAAGCGCAGCAAGTACACGCTTACCTGAGGGGGCTTGTAGCAGGTTGGGATCAAAGTGTTGCAAAGCAGCTGCCGATTGTTTACGGCGGCAGCGTTAAGAAGTCCAATGCAGCTGAATTGTTTGCAATGGCGGATATTGATGGCGGGTTGATCGGCGGGGCATCGCTGGTCGCCGAAGAATTTTTGGCAATTTGGGCGGCACTGTAGTCGTCCGGTATCGAGGAAGCATCATGTTTGCAAATCTGGTTTTAACGGTTCATGTGATTGTTGCGGTAGCGGTGGTCGTGCTGGTTTTGGTTCAGCATGGTAAGGGTGCCGATATGGGCGCGGCTTTTGGCAGTGGTTCTGCGGGCAGCCTGTTCGGCTCCTCCGGTGCGGCCAATTTCCTGTCCCGTGCGACGGCGGTATGCGCGACTATTTTCTTTATCACTTGTCTGGCGCTGACTTATTTCCATGCGCCCAAGGCATCCACGGGCGTAATGAGCGGTGGCGTGATGCAAGGCTTGCAGCCGAAAGCGGAACCTGCAAAGGTCGAAGGCGGGGCTAACTCGGTTCCCGCGCCGGCAGCGACCAGTGCGCCTGTGCCGGCCCCTGCAACCACCGAGCCGCAACCCAAGCCGGAACAGAATTCGAAGTAATTACGCAGTAAAATTGTTGCTGCAAGTAAATGCCGTCGTGGTGGAATTGGTAGACACGCTGTCTTGAGGGGGCAGTGCGGAAACGCGTAAGAGTTCGAGTCTCTTCGACGGCACCAAATCAGTAGTCCGGAAACGCCGGTAAAACATGGCGCCGGTCAAACAGTTAAAAGCGGGAACAGGCAATAATTTGGCGCGGCACTCATCTGTCCTCTGACATGCTCGAAAACTATTTCCCGATCCTGATTTTCATCGCCGTGGGCACTGCCATCGGCGTTCTCCCGTTGGTCGCGAGCAAAGTTCTTACCGTTCTGCTTGGCGACAATCATCCCGATGCTGAAAAGCTGTCGCCCTACGAATGTGGCTTCGAGGCATTTGAGGACGCGCGGATGAAGTTCGACGTGCGTTACTACCTCGTTGCAATCCTGTTCATATTGTTCGATCTTGAGATCGCATTCTTCTTTCCATGGGCAATCGTGCTACAGGAAATCGGCTGGTTCGGCTTCTGGGCCATGATGGTTTTCCTGGGCATCCTGGTGGCGGGATTTATCTACGAGTGGAAAAAGGGCGCGCTGGACTGGGAGTGAAGTAACCGCAGTTTGACCCTTGGGCCAGACGCGGTAGTGCTGTAGTGATCGATGTTGTGTAGTTGCTGAGCGCTTGTAGTTCGGCGAGCAGCTTCAAAGGAATGGCTATGCCTGAAGGTGGTGTTTCCAATCAAGGGTTTGTAACAACGCAGGTCGATACGCTGCTGAATTGGGCGCGTACCGGCTCGATGTGGCCTATGACTTTTGGTCTTGCCTGTTGTGCAGTCGAAATGATGCATGCCGGCGCGTCGCGCTATGACCTTGACCGTTTCGGCGTCGTGTTCCGCCCGAGTCCGCGGCAATCCGATGTGATGATTGTGGCCGGCACGCTGTGCAACAAAATGGCGCCTGCGCTACGCAAAGTCTATGACCAGATGGCCGAGCCCCGCTGGGTGATCTCGATGGGGTCCTGCGCGAATGGCGGCGGTTATTACCACTACTCGTATTCTGTCGTTCGCGGCTGCGATCGCATCGTTCCGGTCGATATTTATGTGCCCGGATGCCCGCCAACTGCAGAAGCGCTTCTGTACGGAATCATCCAGTTGCAGAACAAGATCAAACGCACCAACACCATCGCCCGTTAATTCGTCATCGCCATGTCCGCAAAACTGGAACAACTGAAAGCTGGCCTGACAGAAGCGTTGGGCGACAAGATTTCTCTTGTGGTTGAAGAGAAAGGCCAACTGATTGTTGAAATCAAAGCCGCTGACTTGACCGCTGCGATGGCCATGCTGCGCGATACGCCGTCGCTGGCGTTCAGTCAGATGATTGATGCTTGCGGTGTTGACTACGCCGAGTACGGCGGGAACTGGGACGGCGCGCGTTATGCGGTGGTCTATCAACTGCTTTCGATACAGCACAACTGGCGGTTGCGGGTGCGTTCATTCTGTCCCGACGATGATTTCCCGATCATCGATTC
>JAEUNB010000281.1 GCA_016790625.1 Betaproteobacteria bacterium
ATCAAGCGCAACGGTCGACAGATCGAGTTGGCTCACGCCAGAAAGTTTGGTGCCGGACAAACGCACGGCCAACGCCGGCGTTGCAACACCATCGTCGAGAATCGCATAACGCAGTTCTGCGCCAATCAGCGTGCCACTGACACCGGACACCTGGCTGACAAAAGCGCCGATGTCGAACCCTGCAGGCAGGCCCTTGTGAATGTGCAGCTTGGGCACGTACACATTGTCGAGCTCGCCGGCGCCGGCCTGGCGAAACACGGCGGTGCTTTCCAGCTGCGTCTGCGTGACCTCGATGCCGACATCGAATCCGGTGACGCCGAGCGGCGTAGCGGGTGTCACACCCTTGTACGACGCGGCAGCGCCGAGATCGGTGGAGAGTTTCAGGAACTGGCTTTGCGACAGCGAGCCGATGTTATTGAGATCGCCGGCAAAACTGTTGGCGGCGGTACACGCGATCAGCGCGGCGAGGCATTTCAATTTCAAACGAGTCATTCGAATCCTTGTTGGCGCGAACTGCGTTGCGCTCACTGTGTATAGAGTTTGTCCGGCACGGCATGCAGATGCATGGTCTTGCCGGCGCGCATCACCTGCCCGGTGACCTCGTGCCCGACAATCGCCGGCATCTTCACTGCTGCCGCCAGTAGCTTGTCGAGATCGACACCGGTGTCATAGCCCATGTCTTCCAGCATATTGACCGTGTCTTCGGTACAGATGTTACCGGTCGCGCCCGGCGCGAATGGGCAGCCCCCTAATCCGGCCAGCGAGCCATCGTAGCTGACGATGCCCGCGCGGATCCCGGCAACAACATTGGCCAATCCCATGCCGCGCGTATTGTGAAAATGCAGTGTGTGCTCGACATTCGGGCATTGCTGAACCAGCGCCGCCGAGATCCGTTCAACCTGCGCCGGATTGGCCATGCCGGTGGTATCCCCCAGTGTCACCCCATCGAACCCCAGGTCAACATAACGCTTGGCGAAACCCAGCACTCGCTCTTCCGGCACATGGCCTTCGAATGGGCAGCCGAACGCAGTCGCGACAATACCCATCATGCGGATGCCGGCGTCTTTCGCCATCTTGATCATGATGGCGAAATCTTCAAAAGATTGGTCGCAGGTCCGATTTACATTGGCGCGATTGTGCGTTTCCGACGCCGACAGGAACACATTGATCTCATCGACCTTGCCGCGCGTCTTGTGCGTTTCGATCGCACGCTCCATACCCTTCAGGTTCGGGATCAGCACGCTGTAGGTCACGCCTTTAACACGATTGATATTGGCCAGTATCTCCACTGCGTCCGCCATGTTCGGCACCAGCTTCGGATGCACGAATGAGGTCACCTCGATTTTGGCCAGGCCGGTTTCCGAGAGTGCGTCGATCAGTGCGATCTTGGTTTCGGTCGGGATGAAGTTCTTCTCGATCTGAAAACCGTCGCGCACGGCGACGTCGTTGATGTAAATGCGTTGCTTCATCAGATGATTCCCCGTTGCTTCAAATCGGCCAGCGCGGCATTGTCGTAACCGATCGCATTCAATACAGCCGCCGTGTGCTGTCCCAGTTTCGGCCCGACCCATTTGGTGCCGCCCGGCGTGTCGGAAAGCTTGGGCACGATTCCCGGCAACCACACCTCGGCACTCATTTCACAATTATCCCCGAGTTTATGTTTCTCGATCATGCCGCGCGCCTGATACTGCAGGTCTGAAACGATATCGGCGATAGAGTAAATTCGCCCCGCCGGTACGTCGGCCTTGTCCAGCACCGCCAGCACATGATCGAGGTTATTGGCACCGGTCCACTGGCCGATGGCGGTATCCAGTTTCTCGGTATGAATGGTGCGGCCTGCGTTATCGGCTAGTGCAGGATCGTTGGCCAGATCGCTGCGGCCTATCGCCAGCATCATGCGTTTGAAAATCGAATCGCCATTGGCGCCGATCACGACATACTGGCCGTCGCCGCACAAGTAAGTGTTCGACGGTACGATGCCGGGCAGCGACGCGCCGCTGCGTTCGCGCACAAAACCGGTCATGCCAAACTCCGGCAGCATCGACTCCATCATCGAGAACACCGCCTCGTACAGCGCCACGTCGACCATCTGGCCGCGACCAGATTTGTGGCGCTGATGCAACGCCATCAAGGCACCCATTGCGCCATACATGGCTGCCAGCGAATCGCCGATCGAGATACCGACGCGTACCGGCGCGCGGTCCGGATAGCCGGTGATATATCGCATGCCACCCATCGATTCGCCAATGGCGCCGAAGCCGACACGATCCTTGTACGGCCCGCTTTGGCCATAGCCTGAGAGCCGCACCATGATCAGTTTCGGATTGGCCTCGGCCAGCGCCTCGTAGCCGAGATTCCATTTCTCCAGCGTGCCGGGTCGGAAATTCTCGACGATGATGTCGGCGCCCAGTGCCAGCTTGCGCACGATTTCCTGGCCTTCTTTTTCGCGCAGGTTGACCGTCACGGATTTCTTGTTACGTGCCTGCGCGTACCACCAGAGCGACGTCCCTTCATGCAACTTGCGCCATTTGCGCAAGGGATCGCCCTCGCCCGGGGTTTCGATTTTGATCACCTCGGCACCGAACTCCGCGAGCAATCGTCCGCAGAACGGGCCGGCAATCAGCGTGCCCATTTCCAGTACTCTGAGACCTTCCAGCGGCATTGATTTCATGATGGCAGTACGAGTGACAATGTTGGTACTAGCCTAGCACGCGAACACGCCGTCAGTGGCAGGCAGTCTCTTCAGCCAGGTCGTCGAGAATCGGGCAATCGGGTCGGTCATCGCCATGGCAGCAACTGGCCAGTTTTTGCAGCGCCTGCCGCATGCCCTGCATTTCGGCGATGCGTGCGTCGAGATCGGCAATGTGTTTAAGCGCCAGCTTCTTCACGTCGCTGCTGGCGCGCCGGCGGTTGTTCCACAACCCCAGCAGGGTTTCGATTTCCTTGATGGTGAAACCGAGATCGCGCGAGCGACGGATGAATCGCAAAATGTGAATGTCCGCGTCGTTGTAGATGCGATAGCCCGCCATGGTGCGGCCGACCTTGGGCATCAAGCCGATGTCTTCGTAATGACGGATCATCTTGGCCGAAACCCCGGAGCGTTTGGCGGCATCGCTGATATTGGCGAGGCCTTCGCTTTTCGCCTCGCCCAGTTCGAAATATTTGGGGGTCTTGCGCATGATCGCTCCCAGGAAGATGCTCATTTTTCAGGCTTCCAACGCTTCAACAGCAGCGCATTTGACACTACGCTGACGCTGGAGAATGCCATCGCTGCGCCGGCGATCATCGGGTTCAGTAGCCCCAGCGCTGCGGCCGGTATACCGACGGCGTTATAGAAGAATGCCCAGAACAGGTTTTGCCGGATCTTGGCGTAAGTGCGGCGCGAGATCTGCAGCGCATCCGCCACCCGTGCCGGGTCGCCACGCATTAGCGTGATGCCGGCGGCGTGCATGGCCACGTCGGTGCCGGTGGACATGGCGATGCCGATATCCGCCGCCGCCAGCGCCGGTGCATCGTTGATGCCATCGCCCACCATCGCAACGCGTTGTCCGCCGGACTTGAGGCCGGCGATGATGCGCGCCTTATCCGCGGGCAACACCTCGGCATGAACTTCGTCAATGCCAAGCTGCGTCGCCACCGCCTTGGCGCTGCCGCGATTGTCTCCACTGATTAGTGCTGTCTTGACGCCCAGACGATGCAGCTGTTCCACCGCATCCCGCGCCGATAGCTTCAACGCGTCGCCAAACGCAAGTAACCCCATCACTTGGGATGCATCGACATCGATCAGCCATGACACGGTACGTCCATCTTTCTGCAGCGCCGCCGATGGCTCACTCAAGACATCGGGCACAGCAATTTTCTGTTCGCTCAGGTGCCGCGTGCTGACGATGGCCAGCATACGGCCACCGACACTTGCCTGCACGCCACGACCGGGTAGCGCTTTGACATTCTGCGCGTCGCCAATGTCGATGCTTTCCCGCCGGGCAAAGTCCATCACCGCTCGCGCCAGGGGATGTTCGCTATTGCGCTGGATGGCACCGGCAAGGCTGAGCAATTCGCCTTGATTGCCGTTGCTCGCCATTGCTGCCACCAGCGTGGGTTTGCCTTCGGTCAGCGTACCAGTCTTGTCGAACGCGACCATGCCAACGCTGTGCGCAGTTTCCAGCGCCGTGGCGTCCTTGATGAGGATGCCGTAACGCGCCGCCACGCCGGTGCCGGCCATGATGGCGGTCGGTGTGGCCAAGCCCAGCGCACATGGACAGGCGATCACCAGCACTGCCACCGCATTGAGCAGACCCTGCTGCCAGTTGCCCGTGAAACCCCACCAGCCAGCGAAGGTCAGCAGCGCAATCACCAGCACCACCGGCACAAATACCGCGCTGACGCGATCAACCAGCCGCTGAATCGGCGCCTTCTCGGCCTGCGCCGATTCGACCATGCGGATGATGCGCGCCAGCGTGCTCTCCGCGCCAATGGCGGTCGTTCGCACGACCAGCAGGCCCTCGCCGTTGACCGCACCGCCGGTAACGTGATCGCCGATCTGTTTCGCCACCGGCAGGCTTTCGCCGGTGATGAGCGATTCGTCCACATGGCTTGCACCCTCGACCACCTCGCCGTCGACGGCCAGCCGCTCACCGGGTCGCACAACGACCAGATCAGCCGTTCGCACAGCATCGATCGGCACGTCGACATCCACGCCGTCGCGGCGCACTCTCGCCTGTTCCGGCCGCAAAGCCTGCAGCGCCCGAATCGCCTCGGTGGTCTGGCGTTTGGCGCGCGCTTCCAGCCACTTGCCCAGTAGCACCAGCGTGATGACGACTGCGGAAGCCTCGAAATACAGGTGCAGCATGGCGGCGGGTTCCGCCGAAAGCCATTGGTAAATGCTGAGTCCGTAGGCCGCACTGGTTCCCAAGGCGACCAGCAAGTCCATATTGCCGGCTTTGGCGAGCAGCGCTTTCCAGCCGGCGCGATAGAAGCGCGCGCCCAGATAGAACTGCACAGGTGTTGCGAGCACAAATTGCATCCACGCAGGCAGCATCCAATGCTGGCCAAGCCATTCGCCGGCCATCGGCACCACCAGCGGCAGGGTGAGAATCGCCGCCGCAACGACATGAACGCCTTCGCGTGATGTTTTCGTTCGCGCCGCACCGGTGTCTGCGGTTTTCAGCGCTGCTTCGTACCCAGCTTTGTTGATGGCATCGACAATCTGCGCCGCGCCCGACACACTGGGAATGAACTGCACGTTCGCCTGTTCGGTGGCGAGATTGACCGTTGCCTTCATTACACCCGGCAGCCGGGTGATCGCCTGCTCGACCCGGCCCACGCAGGAGGCACAGGTCATGCCGCCAACCGCGAAATCCTGCGTTTCAAGTGGAACGCCATACCCGGCCTTCTCGATTGCAGCCACTGCATTGCCGACATCGATTGCCGCCTTCGCGCGCAGCGTCGCTTTCTCGGTGGCGAGATTGACGCTGGCCGCGTCTATGCCCGGCAGACGCGACAATGCGACCTCAACCCGGCTCGCGCACGACGCACAGGTCATGCCGCTAATCGGCAAATCGACCGCGACAACATTCGTGGACATGGCAACAGCCCCGGTTGCGCGGTCAAATGGCCTGCGGGTGATAACCCGCGTTGGAGATTGCCGCGACCACGGCATCCGTGTCGATCGGGCTTTCAATGCTGACGCGCTTGGTCGCCACGTCGGCATTGACGACGGCGTTGGGGTCCAGACCCTTGACCACGCGGGTGATGCTGGCGACACAACCGCCGCAGGTCATGTCGTTGATGGTGAGCTCAATCATGTTTTTGCTCCATAAATCAGTTCAGGAGCTCACACGATAAACCTTCCCACGATGGGAAGGTCAAGCGCTTTTTTTAAACTACTGCCGTACTTCCTGCAGGATCTGTGCGACGTTGATGGTGCGCGCCTTTTCGCGGATCGCCGGCAGATACTGTCCTTCCATGCCCTTGGCCTCGCCCAGCAGTGTGGTGTAGGTGTCTTTCAACACCGCTGCGGAGAACGTCCGGCCACCGGCGTAATAGCGCTTGGCGAGATGCCCGAGCGCATAAGTGGTCGCGAAAGAAAATCCGGAGCTGACGGCCTGCTTGGCCAGGCCGCCCAGCAGCCCGCCAATCAAGCCGCCACCAAACACCTTGCCGATCAGCTTCACCCCGACCTGCTCCACATATTGCGAGGCCATGCCCACACCGGCCGTGGCGAGAAAATCCTTGATGTGCCCACGATCGAGTTCAAAGCCGTAGGTCTTGCCGATGCGGTAAACCATCTTCATCTGCAGCGGAATTATCGCCATTGATGCGAGCGAGTCCGGCAACAGTTCGAGCGCACCGTTGAGAATGGCGTAGTTAAGGATCAATTTGTCCTGCTCCGCCGCCGTCATGGTGCTGGAAAGCATCGACGGCTCGAACGATGTCTGCTTGCCCAGTGGCGCAGTGGTCAGCGCATCCGCCTTCGCAGTGAACGTGCTGGCGGCAGCAGCATCCAGTTTCAGCTTGTCGCGCAGGCTGGCCAGGAAAGCGCGCTCGGCATCGCCCTGCAGGCCATCGGCATCGCACACGCAGACAGCCAATTCATACGCCAGCGATTTCGCTTCGGAAGATGACAGCGAAGCCACCGCCGAATCCAGCGACGCGCGCTTCAGCAACACCTCCTGATACAGCGAGGAAATATCCGCGCCACTGCTTTGCGACAACGAATCGGCAATACGCTTGACCTCGGCGCGCTCGGTATCGTTGTTGTTGCCGTCAGCAAAGGCTGCGAGCAACGCGATAGTGATGATGGCTTTCTGTTCCTGCTCGGTCATGGTGGTCATGTGGTTATCTTATTGTCGAAATCAAGTTGTAGATTGGACTTACGCGCAGGAAAAAGTTCGGACGCCGATATATTGGCAAAAAGTTAAAACTCTAGCACTGGCGCGGATTTCCAGACATAAATGCTCGCCAAGCCGCGCCAGTGCTGGAGTTTTCATTGACAGATGCTTGCTCAAGGCAGTCACCACGCGCTGTCCTGCTATTGGCTCACGCCGGTCATTTCCACGGCATCGCGTTCAAAAATCATCACAACGGTCGAGAAGACCTGGTCACGCGGCGCCGGTGCCACCAGAATTTGTTCAGCGTTTTCTTTCAACACCAGCATTCGTTGTGCGGGCATGGCTAGGGACTTGGGCCGCAGCATGACGAAGCGAGGATTGAGCGGCGATGACGCGCGCTGCAAGCGCCCATCCATATCGTCGAGGATCGCCTCCGTGATCAGTGGCATGGCCTTGGCTGCCAGCGCCTTCATCGCCTTGGCGTTATCCTCCGACCAGCTGTTTACTCCCTTGATATTGCGCCGCTCGAAACTGGTGTAGTAAAAATTCTTGCCGCTTTCCAGCGCCGTATCGCGATCGAGAAAGCTCACTTTGGTGCGGAAGGAAACGTGGGCATCACCCTGCTCGCCAAAGTTGAGCCGTGCACTCGGCACCAATACAAAATGCGCCTTGGTATTGGGTTTCAACGGCACAAAACGGCCCGGCGCGCGTGCTTCAGCCATACGGAAGAAGGTGTCTGCCTGTTCGGCAGCAAAACTCAGACGCATTGCATCGTGAGTACCCTCCAGCGCATTGGCATTTTTCGTACGATTGATCGACATGCCGACTGCCACACCAAGTACACCGAAGCCGCCCGCTATGGTGCTGACGGCTCCGCTTTCGCGCCCGCCGACAAACACCTGACTGTCTGGCAATAGATAGTCGTCGGCCGGTACTTCGGTTGAGAGATCCACCGTGCCCTTCGAAGCCACCACGGACATGATGCTCGCCTGCGGATATTGCGGGGGCTTGGTGGCACAGGCTGCAAGCAGCATGGGTAACAACGCAAACAACCATCGCGACATGCGGAAGGCACAGGAATGGGAACGGGTAGGCATGGCTTGGGTAGTAGTCTTTTAGTTAAGAATGGGGCTCATACTACACACGCTTTTACCACTACCGGCTAACCACCCGGTCACGTCCCGCATTTTTCGCGGCGTACAGCCGATGATCGGCCAGCTCGACCAGCGATTCACCCAAATAAGGCTGCGGCATTTCCGTCGTACTGGCGACACCGATGCTGATGGTGATGGCCAACTCAGGATGGATGCTGGCCCAGTAATAGGCGGACACGCTGTGATTGAGCCGCTGCGCCACATCGGCACCGGTGGCGAGATCAGTCTGGGGTAGTGCCACGACAAACTCTTCGCCGCCGTAGCGTGCGGGGAAATCGGCGTAGCGGGAATTCTGGCGGATGAGATCGGCCAGCAAATGCAGGGTGCGGTCGCCGATGGCGTGGCCGTAGCGATCGTTGACCTGCTTGAAGAAATCGACGTCGATGATCATCAGGGTGGTCGGCTGCGCCGGCGTGGCACGCGACAGCGCCGAATGCAGCCATTGTTCCATCGCGCGCCGGTTGGGCAGGCCGGTGAGGCTGTCTTCCTTGGCCAGTTTTTCCCACTGTTCGGAAAACTGTTTGACCGAGAGCGTGAGTTCGCGACGCTCGGCGGCGGCGCGCGCCTCCTGATCGGTCAACTCGGCTTCCAGGCTGCGTACTTTTTTCAACGCGGCCAACGCGGCCGTCGCATCGCCCTGCATTTCATGCGCCAGCGAAATACCGGCGTAGGATTCGCACTGCTCGCGTTTTGAGCCGTCTTCCAGATGCCAGAGTGCATTCTGGTACGCCGTCAACGCATCGGCGTAACGTTTCATCTGGCAATACACCGTGCCCATTTCGTTGAAGGTGATGGCGATATTGGCGCGCATCTGGAAAGCCTGATACTGCTGCAGCACTTCGCCCAGCGTTTCCAGTGCACCGTCAAAATCCTCGACATGGCGGCGTGCGATGGCATAGTTGCCGCGCGCCACGGCACTGATGCGCAACGCGCCTGCCGCATGCGCCTCATCGGCGAGTTCCTGCCAGCGCGGCAGATAGGGGCGATAGGCTTCGACACGCTCCGGGCCTTCGGCGATGGTCATTTCGATGCGCCGGTTGTGCGCGTTGTAGAGCGAATTGCGCGCGGCAAACCAATCAGCGCCGCCACCCAGCTCCTTGCAAGCCTGCACACTGCGCTCAAGGTAATTCACCGCCTGTGCGTGGCGGCCGATAATCGACGAAGAAATACCCAGGCGCCGCCAGATGCGCGATTCCAGATGCCGCATCTTGAGACGTGTGGCGCGTTGCTCGGCATCCTCAAAATACTTGATCGCGGCGGCGTGATCTTCAATCATCTGCAGCGCCTGACCGGTATGCAGGATGGCTTCCGCCTGACTTTCGGCGTCCTCATGCATTTGCGCCGCATCACGCGCTTCGGCAGCAAGACGGGCGAAAGTCAGTGCGTCGCCGCTGGCAGCGTGCAAATGCGCCAGCGCATTCAGCACCACGGCTCGATCGCCGGCGGCCACCATCGTCAACAACTGCTCGGCATCGCGTTGCGCATCGCGGCTGTCGCCGGTGTCGACGGCTTGGCGAATGCGCGCAACGGCCTCGCGCACGGAGGCGCGCGAAGGGACGGTGAAACTGGGTGTAGCAGTGGAAAGGCTCATGGCAAACATTAATCTACAACAATGGCACACCACCCCGTTTGCGTGACGACGAGTCGGCCCTGTGTGACAGCGCTGCGATGGCTTGATCCAGCCTGACCAGCGTGCCCGCCAGCTTGATGCCGGTTTCGTCATGCAGGCGTGCGGCCTCGCCACGCAATGAGAGCATGTCCAGCGCGATTCGTTCGCCGACGGCGGCAAACACGATCGCATTGCCACCGTGATTGTCCTCATCGATCGGCGACAGGGCCAGCACGCGGCCATCAAATGCGGCGGAAAGATTTTCGATCTGCCGTTTGTAGCCGTGGGTGCGGCCGAACAGGTTCAGCACCAGCAAGCCCTGCCGCGACAGGTGCTTGCGGCAATCGCGATAGAACGCTTCGGTGCCCAGCGCCCCAAAACGCGCGTTGTGGTCGTAGCCATCGACCATGATGCAGTCGAATTTGTCGCGCCGGTCTTCACGCATCCAGGCGACGCCGTCGTCGATTCGGACATCGACGCGCGCATCGTCAATGGGCAATTTGAACGACTGGCGCGCCATAGCCATCACGGCGGGATTGAGTTCGATGATGGTCTGTTTCGTTTCAGGCCGGTAGCGATGTAGGAATCGCGTTAGTGAAGCCGCACCCAATCCCACCTGCAATACCCGTTTGGGCCAATCGTTTTCGCCGCGCAACAGCAGGCAGGCCATCATCTCGCGCGTGTATTCCAGCTCCAGCGCATAGGGCCGCGCCACGCGCATCGCACCTTGCACCCACTCCGAACCGAAATGCAGGAATCGTACGCCGGCTTCTTCGGATATCTCGATGCTGTGGCGCGGCGCCGCACGCGCGGCGCCTTTTGCAGGCGAACTCATTTGGCGCCGAACAGGCGCGTCACATCCTCGGCACCAAAGCGGTATTCCTGATTGCAGATATCGTCACGCACCACGATCTCGCCCTGCTCGGCCAATGTCGCTTCGACTTCCTCGCGGCCCAGTGAGCGCAGCATGCTTTCGACCTTCTGCACATCGCGCTTGCAGGCGTAACCCACAGGCTTCGGCTCGTACAGGCGAACGTCTTCTTCGCTGAACAGGCGGCGCAGCAATTGATCCGCCGGTAACCCGATCAACTCCTCGTCGGTCACGCTGGCGGCCAGATGTTCCACCCGCGCCCAGCCATCGGCGTCCTTGATATCGGCATTGGGCAGTTTCTGCAGCAGCAACGCGCCAACGCCGTGATCGCCCGCCGCGATCCACAGGTGCGTCGGCAATTGCTCCGACTGATCGAAATAGTGCTCGAAACACTCAGCGACGCTAAGCCCTGAGATCGGCACGATGCTCTGGTAAATCTGATTCGAGTTTTCGTAGGTCAAGGTCATCGCCAGCGTGCCGCCTTCGACCCAGTGGGAAAACTTGAGGCCCGGCCGCGCGGCAGACGATGCTTCTGCCATGCCACGAACGGCCAGCCGATCGGTGCAATCGACCACCGCCAGTGGTGCCGAGTAAGTTTCGCCGTTGCGCTGTTTCTGGATCTGCAGCGCAGCGCGCCCGGGTTGTTTCAGGCCGGCGCCAACCAGCACGGCCACCGCCGCCAGTTCGCCCAGAAAGCGGCGAATTTCCTCCGGGTACCCACGTCCATCGTGCATTTCGCGCCAGACACTGCCCAGCTGTACCACCTGGCCGCGAATATCGAGGTTTTCCAGGGTAAAGCGACGGCTGTAATTGATTGCATCGGTCATGAGCGAAGTGTAACAATTTCCCGGCCCGATCCAGCTGTAAGGCAAACACGGCAAAGCCGACCGATGGGACCATTGCGCTACACCATATCGGCCCAGCGCGCATATAAGGAATGGCAACAATGGACAAGCGTGTACTTCGGGATGCCCCGTTTCTGATCAGCATGGCTGTGCTGCTGGCATTGGCATCGACCATCGTCCTGGCGGGCGAGTTCAATGAGGTCGATGGCGTGGCCATTCGCGGCTACGATCCAGTGGCCTACGTAACCGAGAATCGGGCCGAGCGCGGCAGCCAGAGCTTCGCCGGGGCATACAAGGGCTCGACGTTTCACTTCAAGAGCGCCGCCAATCGCGATCTGTTCCTCGCCAATCCGGAAAAATATGCGCCGCAGTACAGCGGCTATTGCGCGTTCGGCGTTTCGCGTGGCTACAAGGCTGGCATTTCGCCCGAGGCGTTTAGCGTGATCGAGGGCAAGCTGTACCTCAACTACAACTCTGAAGTGAAGGCCACTTGGACCAAGGATGTTCCGGGCTATGTGGCCAGGGCAGACGAAAAATGGCCCGCAGTCGAAAAGACTACCAAGGTCATTCGCTGAACTATCCGCAACAAAAAAAGGGGTGCGCTTTCAATTTGCACCCCAATCCCGTCTCGCTCCTCAAGGCCGCACATCGCCGGAAATTTTTCGTGCCGCCGCGTCTCGCCACGCGGCAACCATTTCCTTGACGATCTCGTTGTGCTGACCCGTTTATTGTCGTGATACGGCGCCTGCGGCGCAAATGCAAATTCGCGATAAGCGGTATCGACATCATCGATACCGGGCAACGGTCCAATAAGTGCGCTCACATGGACAGTGCCGATAGCAACGCCCCATCAGTCCCGGGCCGTATCGGCCAGCAGCTGGCGAAACCAGGCATGTGCCGGATGATTGTCGGTTCGCAAATGCCAGCAAAGTGTCAGGCTGTAGCCGGGGACGTCAACCGGCATGTCGCGAACACTGAGATTGTGGATGCCGGCCTGACTCCTGGCCAGGCGGCTCGGCAGGATCGCAACCAAATCACTGCCCTTGAGTAGCGCAATTGCGGCGGCGAAGTAGGGCATCGACACGCGCACGTTTCGCACCGCGCCCAGACGGCTGAAAACCAGATCGGCGGCGGACCCTGCATCGCCGTGCGCAACAACGTTGACATGCGGAAAACGCAGCAGCGTTTCCAGATCCAGCGGAAGCAGCGCCGCCGGGTGATCGCGATGACAGACAAAGGAGAACGTTTCTTGGAGGAGCGTCTTATGCAGCACATGCGGACGATCGGCGGGCGACACCGCCACCGCCACATCGACCTGATCGCGCTCGATCATGGCGATCAGACGGTCCTGGGATACCGGGACGACGTCGAGCTTGATCTGCGGCGCCTCCGCGGCAAGTCGGGCATGCAATCGCGGAAGCAATATCAGCCCCAGATAGTCGGTCATGCCGGCGCGAAAGGAAATGGAAGACGTCGCAGGGTCAAATCCGCCGGGACGCTTCACGGTATCGCTGATCGACACCAGCAAATGCTTCAGTGGCGCACGCAGTTCCTGCGCGAACAACGTCAACTCCATACCCCCTTCCACACGCACCAGCAACGGGTCGCCGAACATGGCGCGCAGCCGTTCCAGTGCCGCACTGGTGGCCGATTGCGAAAGGTGTATGCGCTTGCCAGCGCGGGTCACGCTGGCTTCGTCGAGCAGGGCATCCAGCACCACCAACAAATTGAGGTCGTATTTGCGCAGATTCACCATCTCGATTCTCGCGTAGGCGCAGGCTGACATCAAAAGACCGACCTGCAGATTATTGCCGGATAAAAAAGGGAGCACGAAATGGTACGCCAGCTATTGTGGAAGTTTGCTTTGCCGGTTTTGGTCATCCTGTCGCTGGCCGCCTATGTCACGGCGCCCTATGTGGACAGATTTTTGACCAACTGGTTTCGGACCGACGTGGAACTGCGTTCCCGACTACTGTTCAACTCAATGGAATATGCGCTGGTCAGTTTGGTGCGCGACTCCAATCCAACCAATCTGGCACAGTATCTGGAGCGGCTGACCGCAGACGAGCGATTGCAAGCCGTCGTTGTCTGCGATCAACAGGGAAGGCGGCTGCACCAGACCGCAGCCACACCTGCCACTTTGACGTGCAGTGCGTTGCCGGCGAGCGGGCAGGGAAACACCCTGGTCGAAGGCGGAAAAACACTGTACCTTTCGCGCTTCGTCGCTGGCGCCGGTAGTGCCGAGCCGCTCACGGTGGTGCTGGTGCACGATCTGAGTTTTATCGATCGCCGTCAAATCTCGGCGCGAGACTATCTCATTGCCGTCATGTTTCTGCTCAGTGCAATCGTGGTCCTGATTGCGGTGGGTGTCGCGTGGTTGATCCTGAGGTCATGGATACGCGCGCTGATTGGCGATATCCGCCGCAAGTCGTTCTTGCAGGAGCTACCGTTGACCGGCGGCTCGCAACGCGAGGTGCTATCGCAGGTGCGTACTGCGCTGCGCGAGCTGGAAAGCGCGCAACGGCTGGAAATCGACTATCGCGAAAACTGGACACCAGAAGCGCTGCAGCATCTGGTGCAGGAACAACTCGAATCGCCCGAGATGATGGTGATTTCCAATCGCGAGCCTTACGTTCATAACCGCGCCGCCGACGGCAGCATCAGCGTGAGCTATCCCGCCAGCGGCATGGTTACCGCCGTCGAACCGGTCATCCGCGCCTGCGCCGGATTGTGGATTGCCCACGGCAGTGGTTCGGGAGATCGGGACACGGTGGATAAACAGGACCGACTGAGGGTGCCACCCCACAATCCCACCTACAGCCTGCAGCGCATCTGGTTGAGTGACGAGGAAGAGGAGGGCTATTACTACGGCTTTGCCAACGAAGGGCTATGGTCGTTGTGCCATCTGGCGCACGTGCGGCCAATCTTTCGCGATGGAGACTGGGCCATGTATCGGCAGGTCAACGAAAAGTTTGCCGACGCCATTGTTCGCGCCGCGCGCACGCGGAATCCCGTTATCCTCGTTCAGGATTTTCACCTGGCGCTGCTGCCAAAGCTGATCCGCGAGAAACTACCCGAGGCCACCATCGTCGTGTTTTGGCACATCCCCTGGCCAAGCGCGGAGAGCTTCGGCATTTGTCCGCAGCGAAACGAACTGCTGGAGGCGATGATCGCCGCCGACATTGTCGGATTTCACACCCGCTATCACTGCCAGAACTTCCTCGCCACCGTGGATCGCTATGTGGAGGCCAATATTGACCACGAGCAACAGCGGGTGCGCGCGTCCGGTCATGCCTGCCAAGTAGCGTCGTATCCAATATCGATCGAGTGGCCACCGACCTGGCTCACCGAGATTTCTGCCGCTGCCCAATGCCGCGCGAATGTGTGTGCGCGGCTGGGCATTGCCACGGATGCCTTTATCGGCGCCGGCGTGGAACGTTGGGATTTCACCAAAGGCGTGCTGGAACGTTTCGAGGCGATCGAATATTTGCTGGAGCGCACGCCGGCGCTGGTGGGAAAACTGGTTTTCATCCAGATCGCCGCACCCACTCGCAGCCGCCTCGCGGCCTACATGCGCCTGCAGGAGGAAACCCGAGCCGCCGCCGCACGCATCAACGAACGTTTCAAGCGCGCCGATTGGGCACCCATCATCCTGCTCGATCGGCATCATGAGCCGAAGGAGGTATTCGAGTACATGCGGGCCTGCGATTTCTGTCTGGTCAACAGCCTGCATGACGGGATGAATCTGGTGGCCAAGGAGTTCGTTGCCGCCCGCGATGACGAACGCGGCGTTCTGATACTGAGTGCATTTGCCGGCGCCTCGCGTGAATTGGTCGAGGCACTGATCGTCAATCCGTACGATATCGCCGGCACGGCGGACGCCATCCGGCAGGCATGGAAGATGAGCGCGGATGAACAACGCGAGCGGCTGCGACTGATGCGCCGCACCGTGAAAGAGAACAATGTCTATCGCTGGGCCGGGCATTTGCTGAACGACGTTGCGCGCGTGCGGCAACGTCAGCGTATCGCTGCCATGCGCGACGCGGTGGAGCCACGCTTTTCCAGCTTCACGGATTTCCTGTGAGTCCCGTGACAAGGAAGCGCCTCGACCCATGGCATTGGCTGCGCACCTCGGCTGCACGCGAGCCCGTGTCGTTGTTATGCGATTTCGACGGAACACTGGTGCCGTACGTTTACCGGCCAGACGGCATCGTCGTTCCGCAGGGGGTGATATCGCTGCTGACGTCATTGGAACAAACGCTGGACCGTGCGATTGCGATCGTCAGCGGCCGACCCATAGTGCAGTTAGACAAGTGGCTGCATCCCTTTGCCAGCGCGATAGCCGGCTTGCATGGCGCCGAAATTCGGCATTCGCGCGATGCCGGTGTGCATTGCCTTCCTCATTCGGGCATGCCCGACGAGCTTCGCGCGCGGGTCCACGTGGCTCTGAAACAGTGGGCGCCCGGCAGTCGGCCGTTTATCGAGGACAAAGTCCTGGGGCTCGCCTTGCACTATTCGCCGACTGTCACTGCCGATGAAGTCGCGATGATACTTCAAG
>JAEUNB010000291.1 GCA_016790625.1 Betaproteobacteria bacterium
ACGCCGAGCATGCTTCCCTTGTATGGCACGCGGCCTTCTACACCCTCAGGGACAAATTTGTCAGCGTTGTTTTGCGGGTCCTGGAAATAGCGATCGGACGAGCCCTTTTGCATGGCGCCCACCGAGCCCATGCCGCGGTAGCTCTTGTACGAGCGCCCCTGGAACAGTTCAGTCTCACCAGGCGCCTCTTCCGTGCCGGCAAACATGCCACCCAGCATCACGGTGGAGGCACCGGCTGCGAGGGCCTTGGACATATCGCCCGAAAAACGAATACCGCCATCGGCAATGCAGGGAATATTGCGTTTGGCCAGCGCCTCGGCGACGTCCGCGATCGCCGTGATCTGCGGCACGCCTACACCGGCGACGATGCGCGTGGTGCAAATCGAGCCGGGGCCGATGCCCACCTTGACGCAATCAGCGCCATGATCAATCAGCGCGAGCGCACCGGCCGCCGTGGCAATGTTGCCGCCGATCACATCGACATTCGGGAAGTGTTTCTTTACCCACTTCACGCGTTGCAGCACGTTTTTCGAATGCCCGTGCGCGGTGTCAACCACCAGCACATCAACACCAGCCTCAACCAGCAACTCAACACGCTCGTCGGTGCCCTCGCCAATACCAACGGCAGCACCCACGCGCAGACGACCCATGTCGTCCTTACAGGCATTAGGATGCTCGCTCGACTTCAGCACGTCCTTGACCGTTATCAGGCCCCGCAATTCGAACGCCTTGTTGACCACCAGCACGCGCTCAAGACGATGTTTGTGCATCAGCGCCAGCGCTTCTTCGCGCGTCGCGCCCTCCTTGACCGTGACCAGTTTGGCCTTGGGCGTCATCACATTCTTCACAGGCTGATCGAGCTTGGTCTCGAAGCGCAGATCGCGGTTGGTGACGATGCCGACGACCTTCCTGCCATCCAGCACCGGCAAGCCGGAAATATTGTGTTTTCTCGTCAGCGCGATCACGTCGCGCACGCTCATGCCAGGGGAAACGGTGACCGGATCCTTGACCACGCCACTCTCGAAGCGTTTGACCTTGGAAACCTCGAACGCCTGCGCTTTGGCAGTCATGTTCTTGTGCACGATACCGATGCCACCTTCCTGCGCCAGCGCAATCGCCAGGCGGGCTTCGGTAACGGTATCCATCGCCGCAGACAGCAGCGGGATATTAAGGGTGATATTGGAAGTGAGGCGGGTGCGAAGCGCAACATCGCGGGGGAGTACAGCGGAATGCGCGGGGATCAACAGGACATCATCAAACGTCAGGGCTTTTTTAACGACTTTCACGTTTTCGACTCCGACAAAAACGGCATTATACGCGAGCCTGAAAGCGGTTCAAAATCAGTCGCTTCCGGTTGACGCATCGGGCATTTACGATTACCTTAGCGAAATTGCACGAAGTTCGGTAGCTAAGCTGTTGACAGCAAATGTACTTTTAATGATTTTTGAGAAGAAAATTTTTGCACGGCTGGTGAGTTTCGGCGTGCAAACCGGGATTGGCGTAATGTTGGCGGCACTGACTGGTTGCGCCTTTCTGCAGCAGCCAGCCAAAGAGATCAAGGCAATTGAAGTTACTGTTCCGGCAAAACCTTCCGCGCTGACCGAAGAGGCAGAGGCAGCGTTGAAGGTCGCGGAGCAAAGTGTGTTGGAAGCGCGGGCCAAGCGGGCGCTGTGGATTGCCGCAGTGGAGCACCTTGCCAAGGCGCGCGAAGCAGCGAAAGTGTTCGACAGTGCGGCCACCCTGACGCACTCGAAGGAAGTGGTTGCGTTGTGCGCATTGTCGTTGCAGCAATTGTCGGCACCGCCAGTTAAGTGGTGACGAAATAGAACAGGAATCGAGGAGCCATGAACATGAAATCGCCCA
Source organism: Betaproteobacteria bacterium (assembly GCA_016790625.1). Lineage (GTDB taxonomy): Bacteria > Pseudomonadota > Gammaproteobacteria > Burkholderiales > Usitatibacteraceae > UKL13-2. The sequence goes on from JAEUNB010000291.1 coordinate 1,864, forward strand.
TCCAGTTTTTCGCCGCCATCGCCATACTGCTGGCAACCGCGACCGTTGCCGCCCAGGTTTACAAGTGGGTGGACAAAGACGGCAAGATTCAATATAGCGACACGCCGCCGCCCCCGGGAGCGACCAAGGCCGAGCCGAAAAAGGTCGAGACCGGTCCCGGAGCTGCATCAGCCGCCCCAGCGCCTGCCAAATCCCTGCAGGATCGCGCGCAGGACTACGACAAACGCAAAACCGAGGCCGCCGACCAAGCCAAGAAGGCCGGTGAAGCGCAGAAAAAATCTGCCGACAACGATGAAAATTGCAAAGCCGCCAGAACAGCTTTGCAGGACCTTGAGAGTGGACGGCCCATTCGCCGCACCAACGAAAAAGGCGAACTTGCCTACATGACAGACGAAGAGCGCCAGGCGGAAATCAGCCGCGCCAGGGAAGTCGCAGCGGCATCGTGTAAAGCCTGATCGATGCCGCTCGCCTGCCCCAATACGGCAAGCAAGTATCTGGCAATACCCGTTCACTCACGTTTCTGCAATTCCTACAGCATCCGCAGCAACAAGTTGCTGGCGCTGCTTTGCGCGCTATACGTTTCCGGCACGCTGGCACAAACGCCGGCAATCAAGGAAGTCGATGTCCGCTCGTTCCTGGGCGACCCGCTAAACGTTCGCATCGCGGTCGATGCCTCGCTCGAAAGGGACACCCCCAACTGCCACAGTGTGATCGATCGTGGTGAACGCGAGGGCATGCTGCAAAGTCGCGACTTGCAGCTGACCATGGTCGAGTTGCGTGCGGCGCGCTATCTGCTGGTACGAAGCCGTACCGCGATCAACGAGCCTGTCGTCAGTTTTGCGCTTCGCATCGGCTGCCCCGGCGAGCCTGTCGTCGAAAGGGAATTCACGCTGCTGCTGGATCCCCCGCCGTTCACGGCAACGGTGGCAACCCCGGCAGTCGCGGGTATCGCCAAGACTCCATCGTCCGTGCCAGCGGCAGGTATCTGGACCGTAGTCGCCGGAGATACGCTGCAATCGATTGCACGTGGCATCCATCCCAAAAATCGCTTGCGCCAGCGGCAGTACTTGCAGGCGATGCGCGGCCTGAATCCCGATTTGGCGAAATTTGCCGACTCCGCGCCACTTGTCGCAGGCACTCAGCTACGCACACCAGATTTGAAGACCTTGTCGGGAATTCTGCCGACCACCACTGTCGCCAAAGCCGCGGCGGATGCTGCGCCACAAACAAAACCGCAGGATTCGACCAAACCGGCAGTTACTGCGCCCCCGACACCAACCAGCACGGCCCCCAAGCCGCCGAAGAGAGCTTCTGCAGCGCCCCCGGCGGCAGCACCGGCACCAGCAGCTCGCACGCCCGAAAAGCGTGTCGCTGAGTCTGTGGCTCCATCCGCTCCATCCACGAAGGCAGTGGAACCCGCTTCCGGCTTCCGCTTGCGTCTTTCCAACGCGGAGATCGATCTGAGCCGCAGCCGCAACGTCACCGACGAGCAGCGCAACCTGCTGCGCGAAAAACAGCTGATGCTGGACTCAGACGATCAAGTTGCCGCGTTGCTGTCGCTGCGCAATACCGTGAAGCAGTTGGAAACACGGCTCAACGAGATGCAGTTGAAGATGGCGACTGCCGCACCATCCGTTGCAGCGCCCGTGGTAGCGGAGGAAAAGGCAGAGGTCTCTCCGCCAGCGCTTCAAGCAGCGCCCCAAGCGGCGCCTCCAACAACCTCTGACAAGGCCGGGGAAAAACCAGCCGCCGCATCGCCTGTTTCCGAACCGGCCACCAGCCAGCCAGCCGCAGCGAAGGCGACGCCAGCGGCGGCGGCGGTCAAAATCGAACCCGCACCGGTTACCGACGATTTGCTGCCGGACTTCCTGCCGGCATGGCTGCTCGCTGCAGTAGTGGGATCAATGGTATTGCTTTTCGCCGCGTGGCGCTGGGCCAAGCGCGGCAAGGCTGCCAGGAGTCATGATGATCGTCACGACGCAGGCAATCCGCTGCTATCGGCCCCGGTGACCCAAATGGGGCCATCCAAATCCGAAGCCGAGTTCTCCGACTGGGCGGAAGGCGATGACAAGGCGCGTTCTGTAGCAGCCGGTGCGAATACCGCCGCGCCTATTGCTGCGCCTGCAGTTCCTCCACAGGACATCCGCCTCGCACCGACCGCTCGCAAAGCGGTGGTGGCGGAAGACCACGAAGCGACCGTACGCATCGATACGCCAGTGATCTTTGAAGACACGCCAGCGCGTTACGAACTCGATTCCACGCCGGTGACCACGGTCGATTTTCCGCTGGGGCTGGACGACAAGCCGCCCGAGGATCGCGTGCGCCGGCTTCAGTACATGCACGAGCGCTTCCCGGAACTGAAAACCAATACCGTGTCGATAGACGATGCCGATTCCGTCATCAATGCGTCGCGGCTCTACTATGACGAAGGCGACAATCGCGGCGGCGGTCTCGACAAAGCCTGCGAGTTGCTGACGTTTGCGGTGGAAGAGCGCCCGCAGGAAATCCGTTTCTGGCTGGCTCAGTTCGAAATTTTCCGGCTGGAAAACATGATCGCCGAATTCGGCGCACTGGCGGCAAAGTTTCAAATGCTGTTCAGCCACACCCCTGCCTGGCCCAAGGTACGGCACATCGGCCACGAAATCGACCCGGGTAATCCGCTGTATGCCGAATCCGGACGACCTTCGCTGGGCGGCGAAAGCCGCTTCGATCCGATCGCCGAGAACTGGCTGAATGCGCCGATGGATTTCACCTCGGACGCACTCATGTCCGACTTGCGTCAGGCACTGCTTGACGACCACAACATCACACGCGCCGATTTCGACGCGGCGGCGGCAAAACTCACCGCCGGCGCGGCCTAGCGAGCGACCATGTCCATCGGCGAATTCAAACCCATCTCCGCAGCAACGATGCTTGACCTGGTCTCGCTGCAGAATCGGGAGCAGCGTGCCTCGGTCATCGGCAGCATTAAATCGCTGGCCGATGCTCCGGCACCCATCGCGGCCGATCAGGTGTATCAGCTGATCCTGCTGGAGAACGGCCTCTATCCGGTGATTCAGGCCGATAAACGCTGGTTCTTCGACAATATCGGCAAAACGGCCGCGATCCAGTTCGCGCGCGACTTGAATGTCCTGCACAGCGTTGCCGCCAAGACGCTGGAAATGCTGGTGGCGCGACGTGGCGAGTGGTCGCAGGGCGATAGCGACACGCTGCTGCAGCGAATCATCGCCTTCGCCCTTTATCATCAAGGCGCTGCCATCAAGTGGTCATTCTTCCGCCATGAGCCGGTCAAGCCGACCATCTGGCCCGAATTGCACGCGTTGTACCGGTTTGCCGATTCGCAAGGCTTTTCCACGTCTCCGGTGGTGCTGTTCGCGGCCGAAGCGGAATCAAAAGTTTCCGTGCTATCGCTGTACCTGCGCGCACTGATGCTGGATGTGCTCAATACCGGCAGCCTCTCCATGCCGCAGATCGAAATCGCCGATGGCTGGTTGGCGGAATGGACGCCGGAATACGCACTTGATGAGACCTACTCTCCGCGCGCACACGCGCTGGTTGTCGATCTCGACCTGATGGCCGGCTTGCAGTTGGTGACGGGCAATACGGCCAAACCCTCTTACCGCTATGTTCGGGTCGATGGGCTCAAGGAGCAGGTCGAAGCGGTAAGAAGCCAGCTTCGCACCGGCAACCCCTACCTGGGCCGCGGCGCGGAAAACAGTTTCTCCATGGAAGAGCACGTTGCGCTGCTGTCGGCGATCGAGCGCCTTTACACCACGCTGCTGCAGGCGAGCGCTTCGCGCATCGAGGAACGCAAGCAGGTCAGCAATCTGGCGGCCGAGGTGCGTTTGGGTTTTGCCGACGTGCGGCAAATCGTCGCCAATGGCAAGAACGCACCCGCGAGCGGCGCGCCGGCAAAATCTGCTGACCAAAAGCTTAACCTTGAGCCGACTCCGGAAGCAGCCGAGGCATCGGCCGCCGGCGACCAGCGCTGGACCCGCTGGAAGGTTCACGACATGAGCTCCAAGGGTATCGGTCTGATGGTCGATCGAGTCACCGGCGAGCGAATCAGCGTGGGCCAGTTACTCGCCATCAAACCGGATGGTTTCTCTAAGTTCATGCTCGGCGTGATCGTGCGCAAACTGACGCAGCGCGCGCTGGGCGAAACACTGCTTGGCGTGGAAATTCTTTCCTACCGCCCTCTTCCGGTCACGCTGTATCGCTACGCGCACGCTCGCGATGCGATGCCGGATGCGGGTACACCGCCGATTGAAGCTATCTACGTCCCTGGCCGCGACGAAGAAGGCAAATCCGATGTACTGGTATTGCCGAGCGGCGACTTCGGCCTGAAAAACGTATTCAGCCTGCCATCGAGTTCGGTCAATTTCCGCGTACGCATCAATCGCGTGTTGCGCAAGGGCGGCGATTGGGTGGGCCTTCGCTTCGAAGTCATCGGCAAGAAGTAGCGCTTACATCTTTGCCGATCGCCGGTTGGCCGCGTTGGCGCGACGAACATCCTTGGGATCGGCCTTCAGCGCGCGGTAGATTTCCACCCGATCGCCATCGCGCAGTACGTGATCGGTGGTTCGCACTTTCCCCCACATACCGAACGCCACTGCGGTGTCGATGCAACCGGCGGCCGCAGGCACCGCCTGCACCAGGCGATCGATCGCTTGCTGCAACGTGGCTGGCGGCGCCATGCTCAAGGCAACTTCGTGTTGCCCGTACGCGTCACCCCAGGCAACCACAACCCGAATCGTGCTCATTGCTTGCCACCGTACAGCGCCTCGGCGCGAGCGACAAAGCGCTCAATCATGGTGTTGGCGATGACGCCGAATACCGGACCAATGGCTTTTTCCAGCAAGCCGTTGGCAAACCCGTAATCCAGCGTCAACGTCACTTTGCACGCCACGACCGACAACGCCTGAAAATGCCACGCGCCATCAAGACGGCTGAACGGCCCATCACGTAATTTCATTTGCATTAACGATGGGCCGTGCTTGGCGTTCTCGGTGGTGAACGACTGGCGCAGGCCGCGATAGTCGATATGAATGGTCGCTACCGTCAACTCGGCGGTCCGCTCGATCAACTCACTGCCGCCGCACCATGGCAGGAACTCGGGATAGCGCTCGACCGCATCCACCAGCGCGAACATCTCGGCATCGGCATACGGGACCAGCGCGGATTTTTCGACGTGCGGCATGCGATGGGACGGAAAACGTCCGGAAAAATAACGAGTGAATTCTAGCCGAGCGGGCGGCACAACACCGTGGGTTAAAATCCGCGCCATGAGCATTGTCGACAATAAAAAAGCATTCTTCGATTACTTCATCGAGGAACGCTACGAAGCCGGGCTGGTCCTCGAAGGCTGGGAAGTGAAGGCGATCCGCGCCGGACGCGCACAGATCAAGGAAGGTTATGTGATCCTGAAGCAAGGCGCGTTCTATCTGATCGGCGCGCACATTTCGCCGCTCCCGGCCGCATCAACCCACGTCAATCCGGATCCTGTCCGCACGCGCAAACTGCTGCTACACGCCGAGGAAATCAACAAACTGATTGGCAAGGTCGAGCAGCGCGGTTTCACGCTGGCGCCGCTGAACCTGCACTACAGCAAAGGCATGATCAAGCTGGAAATCGGCCTTGCCAAGGGCAAGAAGCAGCACGACAAGCGTGACACGGAAAAGGAAAAGGACTGGAAACGCGAGCAGGAACAGATGATGAAAAAACGCGTTTGACTGTTTGCGCTTTACTCGACAGAAAAAACGTAGAACGCCATTTGACGGGCTTTTCCGGACATTTTCGGCCTGGAGCCCGCACCAGCGCTAGAGTTTTGTGAGGGGCATGCGGCCTGAATCAGGCGTGACTAAACTGCAATGCCGCCAGCCGTGAATAGAGCCCACCGGCTTTCACCAATGAATCGTGCGTTCCCTCGGCAACGACCTCCCCTTGGTCGAGCACGACGATCCGGCCGGCCGATTTCACGGTCGCCAGGCGATGGGCGATGATCAACGTAGTCCGCCCCACCATCAGCTTTTCCATCGCCATCTGTACAGCACGCTCCGATTCCGCATCCAACGCGGACGTCGCCTCATCGAGCAGCAAAATGGCGCGGTTGGCCAAAAAAGCGCGTGCGATGGAAACCCGCTGCCGCTGGCCGCCGGAAAGCCGGGTGCCGCGCTCGCCGAGGTAGGTATTGAATCCCTGCGGCAGCGTGTCGATAAACTCGCTCGCAAACGCGGCATCGCATGCGGTTCGCACCTCGGCGTCAGTGGCGTCGGAACGACCGTAGCGCACGTTGTCAGCGACACTGGCGGCAAATATCACCGGATCCTGCGATACCAGGGCGATGCGTGAGCGCACATCCTGCGGGCTGGCATCGCGTACATCGATCCCGTCAATCTTCACCGCACCGGACTGCGGATCATAAAAACGCAGCAGCAACTGAAACACCGTGGTTTTGCCCGCTCCGCTGGGGCCGACCAACGCAATGACTTCGCCCGGCTCGGCCTTGAGCGAAAACGACTTGAGCGATGTGCTTTCCTGGCGGGTGGGATAGGAAAAATTCACGCCGGAAAATTCAATGCTGCCGACTTTCCGGTTGGGGCCGGACATTGGCAAGGCAATCGGATTGGCAGGCGCTTCAATCGCCGGCTTGGTTTCCAGCAATTCCATCAATCGCTCGGACGCACCTGAGGCACGCATTAGCTCGCCATACACTTCGGATACGGCAGCAACGGCATTGGCCACCAGCACGGCGTAGAACACGAATGCCGACAGTTCGCCGCCGGTGATGCGCCCCGCGATCACGTCGTGGCCGCCAACCCAGAGAATCAAGCCGATCGCGCCGAATGCCAGCACGATCACCGAGGCAATCAGACCGGCATTGAATCGCGCCTTGGTGACTGCGGCGCCAAAAATCGCATCCACGCGCTGCGCGAACTGCCTGCGGTCATGCTGTTCGTGTACGTAGGCCTGTACCGTACGGACTTCGTGCAGCGTCTCGTCGATAAACACCGTCGCATCGGCAACCCGGTCTGTCATGTCTTTCGACAGCTTGCGCACGCGCCGGCCCAGCAGGAGAATTGGCACCAGTACAAACGGAATGCATGCCAGCACCAGCAAGGTGAGTTTGGTACTGGTGATCAGCAACATCACCATCCCGCCAACGAACAACACGATATTGCGCAGCGCCCAGGAAAAAGCACCGCCCACGACCGCATCGAGCAAGGCAGTGTCGTTGGTGATGCGCGAGATCACTTCACCGGTGCGGGTGGTTTCGAAAAACGCCGGCGACAGTCTGGTGATGTGATCGAACACCGTACGGCGGATGTCAGCGATAAATCGCTCGCCAACCCAGGTAATCAAGTAATAGCGCGTGAAGGTGGATGCCCCGAGTACCACCAGAATGGCGAGCAACATGAAAAGCGTGCCGTCCAGCGTGTCCGCATTGGCGGCAGACAGCCCCTGGTCGATAACATGCTTCAAACCCTGGCCGATGGCCAGAATGCAGGAAGCGGCGAGCGCCAGCGCCACCATGGCAAGCAGGAATCGCCACTTGTACGGCGCGATAAAGCGCAGCAGAGCCGCGAGTTTTTTCAGGTCTCGCGGGCTGCGTTTTTGTTCGGCAGAAGCGGCGCCTGCAGGCGATACCGCGCCGGGATGACTCGACAACAGCTATCCGCCGCGCTTGAGCGCGGGCCGGGCCACTTTACCCGTAACCGTAAATGCACCACGGTCCTGTGCCACATTGGAGCGAATTTCCGAATTGACCGTACCTGACAAGGTGCTGTCCTTGATCGCCACATTGACGTAGCCGTTGGCCAGCAGCACACCTCCGGAAAGCTTCAGCTTTTCGTAGCGGATCACACCCTCGGAAACCCGCAGCTGTCCTGTCAACTCGGCAAATTTCGATTGACCGCCCACGCTGCCGGGCGAACGCATTACCTGTACCAAGTCAACGTTGCCCACCGCACCATCCTTGACCATGAACACACCCTGAACATTTGGCATATCCAGCAACGTCCCAACCGTAGGCGCGTTCGCGGCCAGCGTAAACTGCCCCTCCAGCCGTCCACTCAGCGCAACGTCACGGGTAAACACCGAGGTCAACTGATCAACCTTGATTTTCTCGGCACTGAATTCGCTGGTGACTGACACACCCTGCTTCCAGTCAACTTTGACGTTACCGGTAGCACTGCCTTCAAGCAGCTTGACCTCCACCTGCGGGAACTCCATGGCATCACCCACCAGTGTTCCCTTGGCGGTAAGGCTTGAAATCGGCACGGGAGCAGCCAAGGGCATGTCCATCCCACGGGATGAAAAATCAACCACCCACGCCGGCGCAGCACCTTCGCCCGCCGCTTTATCCTGAACTGCATCAAAGGTCCACTTACCACCCTTGGCACGTACATTGGCCGCGGTCATTTTGCCAGCCTTGCTGAACTTGAGGTCGGCATCGAATTCGTCAACCACTACGCCCTTGACCTCGATCTTGGCGGTACGCAAGGCAATCTTGCCGATCTCGATCCCCTTCGCGCGGCCCTCGGACTCCGCCCATTTGAGCGCCCGTGGCAACGCGTCAGCCGAGATCGTCACCCCGGACAACTCTACGGTATCAATCACGAAACGATCGCCGAACAAGGTGCCGATGTCCATATACAACTTACCGCTAGCCGCTTTTGCATCGAGCAGCTTGCCAACCGAAACCTGATCGAGCTTGACGTGCGGGCGCGGCAGTAACGAAACCCTCAGGCCACCGGACGTCACATCGTCGTGCAACCAGCCCGCGAGCTCTTTCTCAAAGCGCGAATTGACAGCGCCCAGCGGCATGACATGAATCAGTGCCAGCCCAGCCACCAACAGCACAACCAGTCCGATCAGGATCAGTTTTACCGGGCTAACACTCTTCTTCTTACCGTAGCGTTTTTGCTTTTTCGCAGCGTCCGGATCAATACCTGCGGCCAGATCCCGTTCCTGCTGCTCGGCCAGCTCTTTCAGACGTGCTACCTGCGCGGCGCGTTGCCGCGCTTCCGCTTCCTCCTCGGCACGCGCTTTTTCTTCAGCTTTTTCGCGCGCGGCGCGCTCGACACCCAGACGCTCGTCGGCTTCACGGCGTTCGTCGGCCAGGCGAGCCTCAGCCTCGCGTCGCTCATCTGCCAGCCTGCTCTCGGCTTCTCGCTCAATACGCTGGCGCGCTTCGGCCTGCTCGGCGGCCGCTCGTGATGCAATCTCGCGGGCTTTGGCTTCCGCCGACGCCTTCGCTTCAGCCTCGGCCCGTGCGCGCTGCTCCGCCTCGATCCGCGCCTGATTTTCGCGATCGGATTTCTCGCGCATCTCGGCTTCGATCAGCGCTCGTGCCTGCGCCTGTATCTTGGCTTCCTTTTCGGCAGCCAGCTTGGCCTGCATTTCCGCTTCAGCCTTGGCGCGGGCTTCCGCCTCTTCGCGCGCGCGCGCTTCCATGCGCGCACGGTTCTGCGCTTCGGCCTTCTTGCGCGTTTCGGCTTCTTCTTCGGCCGCCTTGCGCGCGGCTTCCTCCGCCTTCAGCCGCTCCGCCATTTCCGCAGCCGCCTTGGCAGCCAGTGCAGCTTGTTCTTCCGCCGCCTTGCGCGCCTCGATCTCCACGCGAGCTTTGTCGGCGGCAATAGCCGCGATCTGTGCTTCCATTTCGGCACGAATGCGGACTTCCTGCTCGGCCAGCATGCGCTTGGCCGCATCTTCAGCCGTCTTCTTGGCGTCTTCGGTGGCCCTGGCCAACGATTCGCGCTCTTCCTGCAAGCGCTGTTCGAGCATGCGGCGCGCTTCCTCTCGCGCTTCTTCGAGCACCGCCGCTTCGACCTCGGCGCGTCCTTCTTCCTCCACCTCGACCGCCAGCTTTTCCGCCATTTCGGCGCGAATCTTGGCTTCGATCTCTTCCTTCAGTTGGTGGCGCAATTCGCGTTGCGCCGCTTCCAGCTCTTCCTGTTGTTTCTTCGCTGCGGCTTCGGCCTGCACGCGCGCTTCGGCCAGTGCCTTGGCTTCGGCTTCGGCTTTGACTCGCGCCTGCGCCAGTGCTGCTGCTTCGGCCTCGGCTTTTGCACGCGCAGCAGCCAATGCCTGCTGTTGCTGGGTTTCTTTCTCCAGCTGCTCGCGCGTCAGGCGATCACGCGTATCGGAAAATGCCTGGCGTTGTTTCTTCTCTTCTGCCAGCTTCGCTTCCAGCTCGGCGCGAGCCTTTTCAGCGGCTGCCTGCGCGCGCTTGGCTTCTTCCAAAGCCCGTTGCTCGGCTTCGCGCTTGGCTTTGGCTTCGATTTCCAGCCTCGCGCGAAGCTGGGCTTCGCGTTCAGCTTTGGCGCGCGCTTCGGCCTGCGCCTTTTCACGGGCGGCCGCCAGTGCGGCTTCTAGCTCCGGATTGGCCGGAGGTGGTGGTGCAAATGAAGGGGGTGGGGTGGTCGCACGCTCTACCTGATCAAGTCCTGCGGGGGGCCGGTATTGCGACGGTTTAAAACTTGCCGTGGCGCTGAAATCGATTTTCTTCTCTGCCAATTTGCCGGGGGCAGTGAAATCGAAATCGTCATCACCGCCGAAATCGGTCAGCGGAACTTCCTGCTTGACTTCGAAAACCTTGATGAAGCCGTCCTTCTGCAATGCCATCAGCGATTTTTCGAGCGCGGGCACCGCCATGTCGACCTTGGTGGAAAGTGTTTCGACGTTGGACTTGCCGTCGATCACCTTCAGCACCTTCATCAGGTCGCGGGACAGCGATTGCGTCTTTTGATTGACCTGGGTGACACCCTTGGCGGTCTTTGTGTAGATTCTTTTCAAATCCATCGCGTTACTCTTTTTCCAAAGATGGTTGTATTGGCGTCAGAAAATGAATCGCGGCGATTACCTGTGTCCGCCGCCGTCCTACAGACGGGCCGGGACATCAACCGGTGAACTTCAATCTTCTCATGAAATCAGAATCTTGGTCGACACTCACTTGAGGGTGAGGTATGCACTGCGGTCGCGACAAGGGGTCAACGAAACACCGATCACAGCCGTTCAAATGGCATCAAGCTCGACACCCCGCATGCCTTAAGGGAGCCAAAATGCGCTTTATCTCGTTCCAGCAAGTACATCGCCTGTTGTGCGCCGCAGCAGCAGTGTTGATGATTGTGCCTGCCTTGGCCGATCCCCCGGCTCGCGTCGGTCGCGTAACACTGATGGAGGGAAACACCCAGTTTTTCGCCGATCGCGAAGATGGCTGGCAACCCGCGCAGATGAATTATCCGGTCAGCAGTGAGAACTCGATCTGGACCGACGGTCCCGGCCGCGCTGAAGTCCGCATTGGCGCATCGGCCATACGCATCGATGACGACTCCGTGCTTGACTTTGTTGTCATCGACGAGGAGCGTATCGAAGCCTTTCTGCAGCGCGGGACCGCAAGCATCCGCCTGCGCCAGTACGGCAACATTGGTATAGCCGACATTACACGCATCGAAACCAGCGCAGGCGTTTTCTCGCTCGATGCCGGTGGCCGCTACCGTATTGACGCAGCTGCGGACGGCAATGAAACGCGAATTTCCGTTTTCTCCGGCCGGGCACGATTTGAAAACGGCGACACGCGGCTCACAATCGACGCAGGCAAAGTGCTCACCGTCCGCAGCCAAGGCACTGCAACCGACTTTCGCCTCGACAACGCCAACGAGTCGTCGCTGGATCGCTGGGCATCTTCCCGTGACGCGCAGTGGGACGCCACACACACCCGTTACACGCGCGAAAGCGTGATATCACCCTACATGACCGGCTATGAAGACCTGGACCAAAACGGCGAGTGGATTGACGACCAGGAGTACGGACGCGTATGGGCACCTCGCGTTGTTGTCAGCGGCTGGGCACCTTATCGCTATGGTCGCTGGTCCTACGTGCGGCCATGGGGCTGGACCTGGATTGATGATGCGCCGTGGGGCTTTGCACCATTCCACTATGGCCGCTGGGTCCAGGTACGTTCGCGCTGGTGCTGGTGGCCGGGTACCTATCAGGCACGGCCGGTTTACGCGCCGGCGCTGGTAGCCTGGATAGGCACGCCAGGCGGTGGTCTGACGATTTCGTCGGGGCCGTCGGTAGGCTGGTTCCCGCTGGCGCCGCGTGAATACTACGTGCCGCGCTACAACTACAGCGCCGGCTACGGCCGCCGTATCAACTACATCACTAACAACAACATCACGGTAATCAATCCCCCGGCAAACTATCGCAACCATGTGCCGGGCGCGACCGTCGTGCCAAATGCCACTTTCATGAACGGAAATCCGGTGGGCGGCAATCGGGTTCAGCTATCGCCGCGCGATATCGCCGCCCATCGTCCGATCACGCACTTCGACGCCACGCCGCGTCCGCGCCGCGCGCAACCCAACGACATGCCGGATCGCGTTCAAGGCAATGCTCCGCGGCCCCGTTTTCCGTCACAGGGGTTCGCGCCCGGAGCAAACAATGTGCCATCGCCGGCCGCCCCGTCATATTCCGGCCCGGTTCCGCCGGTGCAGAAAAATCAGCGTCCCGAACCTGCGCGCGTTGGACCACTACCGGTACAAAAGGCCACGCCTGAAACCGTGCGGGGTGTCGTGCCTACCGATGCGGCACCGCCTGCCGCACCCACGCAGCCACAGCAACAACCGCAGCAACCTCAGCGCCGCCGGCCGTCATGGCCGGGGAACGATTCGCAGCCGCACACACCGGTGTTGCCGCCGGTGACGGTGAATCCTGCACCACAGCCGAACGTCGATCGCGAGCCGCGCGCGGTGCCGCCTTCGCGCCAATCGAACCGTCAGCCGCAAAGCGATGCACCACGCAACCTGCCGCCGCCCGGGGGCATTCCCGTGCCTCAGAGCGCACCTCGCCAGGCGTCCGAGCAAAACAATGCGGCACCCAAGCCGGCGCCGGAGCGCAGCAATAAACCGCGTGCCGAGACACACAAAGAACCGCGTGAACGGGACAACGACGGCCCGAATCGGCCGAAGAAAGACTAGGCGGTACGAAAGCCGCGCCTCGCAACGTTTAGTTGCGAGGCGGCGCGTAATTAGGCAGTTGTGACGGTGGCGCGCCGGAGCGTCCCGACGAAGCATTCGGCGGATAAGCAAAACGTACCGTCAATACCGGCTCATCAAGAAAATTGCGGGCGTAGCGATAACGTCCGCGTTCGACAAATGATGTTCGGACTGAAAAACGCGGGTCGCCGTATTCATATGCTGGCGCAGTATCACTGACACCGTCCGTTCGATACAGGTGTACATAAAGCCGAGCTGCGTGACTGCCCGCACGCTGGATAGACGCCAGCCGCACGTAGCCCTCAAATAAATCCGGTGTAATCTGGCGCAGCGAAGATTCCGCTTGCGCGGCATCGACAACCAGATCGACTTCGTTGCCGATGACGGATTTTCCGTATTGAGCCGATAAGCGATTGGCCGTCTCGCGGGAGAAGGCATCGATCCAGCAGCAGCGCCAGCCCTCCCTCAAGGCCTGTTCAGGTACACGAATCGAAATCACGTAGCTGGCGCCTGGCAGATAGGGATAAATACCTTCGCGGCGTGACGACACACGCAACTTCTGACCACTTTGTGCTCCTTGGATGGCATACGGTGAGGCCAGCGTCGTTTCTTCGGTTGGTACATGTGCAGCGGTGTTCAACGAAACCAGCAGGCTGACAACGGCGCAACCCCGCAAAGCTAAACGCATCCCGACCATCTTAATCCGCCGGCCATTCGCCTATCCGGCCAGCCAGTTCGACAATCGCCTGTTCGATCAGCGCACGCATCGCACGATCCATGCTTTCCTTGCGACCTGACTGAATATTGGCATCCGGCGTAAAGCCCTTCAGGTTCTTGCCCTTGGCCGAAGCGATGGTATCGACCAGTGCGCCGACGCCGCTCACGCTGGACTGCGTCGACTCCACCGGCTTGCGCAGATTGATGGCATCCAGCACTTCGCCGGTGCCGACCGAAATCACCCGCACATCCATGCCGATTTCGTCCTGGTTGGTGCCGCCACCGATCTGCAAGCCACCAAACGAGAATCCGCTCGATTTGGTTTCTTTCGCCGCCGTCGCTTCCGAGAACGTTGCTTCAAAAATTACGTTGGCGCCTTTGATCTGTTTGGTCGCGCTATTGCCACTCGTGACACCGGTCTGGTTAAGCTCGCGCTCCTTGGCCACACCCTGATTGATCTTGCTGCGTTCGAGCACACGGAACTGGCGGCTTTTGATCAGTGCCGTTGTAAACATCGCTGTTGCCGCACGCGCATCGATCTCGCTGACATTGGACGTCACTTCATAAACCGTCACCATCGGTCGGGCAGCAAGATCAACCTTGCCGAGATTGTCCAGTTTCCTTGTAGTGGACGATCGATCGACCACCGGGTCCTTGCCCTCTGCGTGTGCACCCAACGTCATGACGCCCAAAGAGACGGCGGCGATCAAGCTGGCCAATGAACAGACAGTCGTATTGGAAGATTTCATGTTGTCTCCGCGAGATCGTTATTTGCTGCAGTCGCCAATGCGCTTGGCGGTCAGCGCGGTCTTCACCACGCTGTTGTTCATTTCGTGCTGGATGACCTTCATGTCGAAGGTAAACGAGTCCGCCGCCACCGTGCCCTTGCCTTCGCCGGTCATCTTCGGCTTGCTGCACGTGTACTTGATGCTGATCTCGGAGCCGTTGCGCTTGACGTCGGGCGGCGTGCAGCCGTCCATGCCTTGCTTGTTGACGTAGGCATCGTTCGAATCGACATCCTTCTGCGTCACGCACTGCTTGAACGAGACCGGGATGGAGAGACCGAACATTTCGGTCTTGGTGGTGTATTCGTACTGGCCGGGTTTCAGGTTTTGTGCCTGTACGCCAGTGGCGGCCAGTGCGGCGAACAGCGAAGCGGCAGCGAATTTGAGCAAACGGGTTTTCATCCGGAAATCTCCTGTCTTGATGTCGGTGGCCGCAGCAAGAAAAGCGGCTTCATCAACTAAGACGCCGGATGCGCGCCAACTGCGACATTTCCGGCATGAAAAACCTGTCCTGCAAAAAAAAACGGGCGACGCCCAGCGCCGCCCGACACTCACACATCAGGAAAACTACTTGGCTTTGCCGAAATACAGCGACGGCAGGCAGCCCGGATTGCAGGCCTTGGCATCGATTTTCCACTCGATCTTGAAGTCGTTCTTCGGGTCGTCGACAGTACGCGTGAAGGTCTTTTCGATGGTGGATTTGCTGCTATCGGTTTTTACGTCGAATTCCGGGTTGGCGCGCATGCCGCGGTCGAAGATGAAGAACGCCTTCTGCACCGGCGCATCCACCTTCTGCACACTGGGGATCGGCAGCGCCGGCTCAACGAAGATGTACAGGATCTGCCCCTTCAGCACGTCGGGGAAATCCTTGGTCGCCGGCTCCAGCTTCAGCGTGATCTTGTTGTCCTTCAGCTCCCCCTTGACCGGGATGTAGAAGCCCTGCGGCAGGGCCATGCGCGCGATGGTACCCACGTCCTCGGAGTACGGCGCCCCGGGCGGCGCGATGATCCTGTGCGTCAGCACCCGGCTCTTCAGCTGCGGCTGGATGATGATGGCGTTTTCCGACATCTCGAATTTTTCCACCGTGCCCTCGATCTGCCCGGTGAGGGGAATCGGCTGGCCCTGTTGCAGCGCCGCGCCCTTGGTGTAGCGCAGCTGCAGCTTGCCGCGCATGTCCATCTTGTAAGTGAAGTACGGCTTGCCCTTTTCGCGCATTTCGGCGCGGAACTGTGCATAAACAGGGCCTTCGAATTTCTCGCAGTACTTGGCGAATTTCTGCTGCGTAAAGAACTGCATGGTGTCGCCGATCAGGCCGATGGCAGACGAGGCCATTGCGATAGGCCCGCCCGCCGCGCCGCCGACAAGTATCCCGGCGCTGGTCTTGAACGCCTCCGTGATGGCGAACTTCTGGTTGTCCGACGCCTGGTTGTTCGGAATGGCGTCGATGACCTTGCCCGGCCCCTTGTCGATCACAAACGCACGCAGGATTTCCCACGGCTTGCCGATCATGTTCATGCTGGTCGAGAGCGCCGAGAACGCTTCGGTGGCCGCTTCCAGGCTATCGCAGGATGCATTCTTCTTCGCGTTCTGCGAAATGCTTTTTTCGAATTCTTCGTTCTGTTTCTTGATGTCCTCGTTAGCGCGGTCGATATCGTCGATCAGCGGCTTCAAGGCCGTCATCGCCTCGGGATATTTGGCGCCCAGATCGTAGATTTTTCCCAGCGCCTGCTCGTATTGCTTCTGCGCTGCCGGCAATTCGGACAGCTTCTGCTTGAGTTCAGCCGACTTCTTCTGGAACTCGTCTTTCGCCGGGGATGCGGGCAGCGAGGCCACCTGCGAATCGCCCATGGCTTGGCCACTCTGCATGGTTTTGATCAACGCTGCCGCAGGCGCGGAGACTGCGGTTGCGGCACTCGACGGCGCAACGACAGTGAGCTTGCCTTCCGCCTTGCCTTTGCCGTCGGGTGCGGTGGCCTGAACGGTGAACTTGCCTTCGGTGGCCGGAGTGAAATCGGTCTTCCATGCGCCGTTCGCATCCACTTTTGCTTTCAACTCAACCGGCGCGCCGCTGCCGGTCACCCGGATCAATACCTGGTCGTTCTTGCCCACAACGAGCGAGGTACCGGCGATGGTGACCTGGGCTTTCACCAGCGCTGTGGATGGCGTGACGGCGACGGTCACGGGTGCATTGACCGGCGTGAAGGCATGCGCGGCCGGCATCAACATAGCGGCGATGAACAGCGAAGTCATTCTGGCGAGCAGGCTCATGGTGCGATCACTCCATCTGCAAATAGGTAGTCCTTATATACGGGCTCGCTACTGCCGGCACTTTTCTCGAGCATGAGCTGGAACGCCGCGCGAATGCGGCCGGGTTTGGGGTTTTGTGCGTTTCGATCGGCCACCACGGTCACTTTCGCGGTCACACCGTCGGCACTGGGGAAATAATCCACGCGGTGTAGCGCGAGCTGGCTCATTTCCGCAGTACGTTTCTGATCCAGCGCACAGCTGAATCGCGGAAATTTCGAATAGTCGGTCTGCGCAGGCGTGGCAGCAATGCGGCACTCGAAGGCGACCTTCACCTGGTTGGCCGCAGCCGGCGGAAATTCGCCGGGCTTGGTCTCGACCTGCTTCACCGCAAGCGTAGCCGTAGCCGGACGCAACGCAGACAGCGATGACACGGTCGCGCCTCGCGGGCCAGTGGGCGTATTCGTTGTCGCAGGCTCACGCGACAGTGGTTTAGACAACTGGCTCGCCACCTGCGCGCCAGCTGGGGAGCACACCAATGCAGCGGCGGCAAGGGTGGCAGCGGCGGTGACCAACAGCCACAGGCGGGCCGGGCCGGATTTGTCCATGAGTGCGTCCTTGTTCTTTGTCATTGTTGACTTATTAAGACGCGGCAGATGTGGCGAATACGACACTCGCCTATCAAACTCCAGAATTGGTGCGGGTTCACAGCCATTTTCAGGCTGAAAGGCGCATGGATGCTGGAGCTTCGTACTCTGACATGGCTACTTGCGCTCGCTTTCCCAGCTGAAGCTGCCCCAGCCGAACCGGCTGCAGCGCGGGTAAACCCGGCAGGCGTTATCGGTTTCCACTTTCACGATGGCATCACCCGCCAGCGTGACGCGCACCGGTTTTCCCGGTTTCAGCACGCCACCGTTGTCGGCCAGCAGCGGATATGGCGAGCCCACTTCGTTCTCGCGATATTCAAATGTGCGCGGCGGCACACTGCCGACCTGGAAAGCCTCGATGCGATTGCCGGTACTGCGGCTGCTGCTTTGATACCAGGCGCGGGCGGACACCACGTTTCCTTCCACCACCGTCATGCTCCCGCTTTGCAGCGCCTGCCTGAGCTCCCAGAATTTCCATGCCGGCTGAATTGCGCCCAGCAGTGCCAGCAGCAGCGCGATGCCGATCACGCGCGCCGGCCCCGTCAGCAGGCTGGCGGCGAAACGCAGCATTGGCGGCTGCGCATCGACGGGCTTCCGTCGCCCCCACGCAAGCCCCGCCATCGCCAGCGCGAACGCCAGGCAGCACAGCGTGAATCCCAGACCGGCGGGAATGGCCGGGTTGCGCTCGAACAGGACGTATTCCACGGAAACAAACGGCTACTGTTGCCGGTCCTCGGCCTTGAATACGCCGTCGGTGATCTTCAGCTTTGCCTTGCTCTTGATGTCGACCATCTCAAACGAGAACTTGCCCTCGATGACCTTGCCTTTGACGGAAGTGATTTCAAAGGCATTGCTGGCACTATCGACGACCTTGTATTCGGCTACCGGATCGCCGAATGGCTTGCGACTTTCGCCCTTGATAAATTTCACCTCACAGCCATGACTGCCAAAATCCTTGGCAGCGTATTTGCGCGGCTTGTTGTCGAAATTGCTGCACATGATGGAAAGCTTGTCGGAAAGCGCTTTGGGCGGCGGATATGCCGATCCGCCCTTGGTGCCGGCGATCAGGTTGAGCTTGGACTTGGTGGGCATCAGGTAAAGGATGCCGTCGTCGTCGCTCTCGAATTTCCTGCCATCGATCACCGCCGAGAGATTCTGCGGCGTTGCCGCCTGGACCATCGGCACGACGAACGGAAGCGCGAATGCCGCCGCCAGCGAGCCCCGCAAAATCATCCATATGCCCGCACGTTTTGGTTGGAACGAATTGACCCGCTTCATGAACACTCCTTGGAAAATTCAACCATTGAACCGGACCGCGAAGGATGGCGCAGAGAACGGCTGCACCATCATCGCAGTCGATATCGATCAATGCTTGACGTAGGCATCCTTCACACCGGTCATACGGCAGGATTTCAGTTTGCCCTTGTCGACGTAGGGCTTGCATTCGGCAAACGCGTTGGCCGTATTGCAAAGCAGTTCGTCCTTGCGGCCCAGGAACTGGCTGCAGTCCTTAACCTTGACCGGGTCTGCGCCCGCAGCCGCTGACACGATCGGTGCTGCGAGAGCCGTGCCGGCTTTCTGATTGGCGGCAGCCGTAGGCGCCGAAAGAGGCACGCCGCCTTTCGCCGCACCGGAAAGACCTGTGGCAGAAGCGCCCAAGGCAGAAACTGGTGGCGTCGTGGACGAGCTATTTCCGGGTGCCGGTGCTTTCGGCGAGGGTGCAGCCGCCAATTGCTGCGCGGTCAACGCCGCACTCTTGCCGAGGTTGCCGGCATCGACTTTCGGCGGCCCCGCGGGCGCGTCCACCTTGAATACCGCGACTTCGCCGAACGGCTTGCCCTCTGTCGCGACACAGGGCTCATTCAGCCAATGCTTGGACTCATTGGTCGGTGTTTCATCGGCCGTGCAACCACGGACGTTGACGGGCGCCATCTCGGCCTTGAGCTGGTCGATGCGCTCGCGCGACAGCGGAAAATCGACGCCCTTGCAGTAAATGACTGCGGCATCTTTCTCGTCAGGAGTGCAGAAGCCGATCTTGATGTTGCCGCCAGCGACCTTCACCTGGCCTTGTCCGGCACTGGGTAATTTGACGGTCGTCGGCAACAGGTTGGCCAGCTTGGCGGCGGCAGCCACGGCGGTCTTGCGTGCTGTCGAAGGTTCGGTCTTGCATTCCGCCACGCCGGGCTTGAGGAAGTCCTTGCCATAGAGTCCGACGGCGGTGAAACGGCAGGCAAAGGTGTAGGCCGGGTCTTCACAAATAATCGCTGTCGGCTGCACCTGCACACCCGGTCCGAAGCTGCATTTCTGCCCTTGCTTCTGCAACTCCGACAACACTTTTGTCAACGCATTGGAGTTGCCCGCTGCGGCATTGGCGAGATTGCAGCTGCGAACATCGTCCTGCCCGACAACCTCCTGTGCCGATTTGCAAATGGCGGTCGCGTTGATCGACTGGCAGCTTGCATCGATGACGCGGCGCTTTACCGTAAGCGGCCCGAGCTTTTGCTCGACCTCGTTGAAGGACACGCTGCAATCCGGCTTCGGCATGGCACGCGAACTGACGGCCGTGGGGCAGGACTGTGCGGCAATGTCGCTCTGCTCCGCCGCCGTGGCGCGGCCGGCGTTGGACCAGTCGCGAATCTTCGGCCCCAGCGTGCTATCGGTGGCAACGCATGCATCGAAGCGTTCCTTGATTTTCTTTTCACGAACCGCGCCCTGTGCGCTTGCCGTCGCCATCAGCTCGTTGCGGAAAGCGTCGTTGATGCTGGACATGCTGGCCTGCATCGCCTGCTTGTAACCCGGCAGCAGATTGGCGCGCACCAGCTTGTCCCATTCCGGATAGACAAGGTTGCTCGCATAGAACTGCCATGCCGCTTCCAGGTTGGAATCGGTGACCAGGTAGCCACCGCCGGCCGATGCGAAGAAGCCGGTCTTCGCCTCCGCAAATGCCGCCTTCTTGTTGGCCTGCCACTCCGCTTCGCTTGCCACTCTCGCCTTGATACTGCCGGCCAGCATGTTGGGCGTGTTCACGAAGTAAGTGGCCATGAATTCGGCCGGCCCCACCTTCCTGCCGCTGCTGCAGGAGCCGCCGAAGAGTTCGTAAACGCCGCAGGCCAGGTCCGCCAGCGCACCGACAATGGCCTTGCCCACCTCGTAGGCTGCCTTGCCGATTTCATACAGCGCCTTCAATGCGTCGCAAACCGGGAAGCCGCCGGCAACAACGGCAATCACGCTGCAGGCCAGCTCCAGCGGACTCTGGCCGGCCGCGAGTTTCACCACGTCGTTGAACAATTCGGCGACGTCGCCTTCACTGATGTCGAGGTAGATTTCAAGTATCGCGCGGATTTGCGTCGCGGTCGCACCGCCAAGGGCATCCGACGATGCCTCGGTGGCGAGAAGCTTGTCGGCGCACTTCGCCACGCCCGTGTCCGAGCTCAGATCGCACGATGTAATCGCACTGGCGATCGGCGGCAGGTACTCCAGCTTGAGCGGCGCGATGTACTGGTTGAGATTCACCGGCGGCGGACCAAGCTTGGCAACGATGTCGAGGATGTTGGCCTGGGTCTTGATCGGCAGCACCAATGCCATCTGGAAGACGCAGAGAGCCAGAAAAGCGCGCACCCAGAACGATTGTTTGAATGAGGCAGTCATCGTCGTTCTCCTAGCGAGTGACAAATTTGTCGACGATGGCGGCTTTGAGCTCGCCCAGCGTGGCGCGGCTGCCGTCCGGTGCCTCGACGATGGTGCTGTCAGGCTTGCCCTTCAGTTGCGCGATGTCGGCCTTGCTCTTGATCTTGATGGCCGATTGCCCGGCATACGTGTTGGCCGTGCCCTTGATCCCGGCGGATGGCGCCTGGCCGCCCAGCATCTGGCGGATATTGGTACGCGCCTCAAGCGCCTCGAGTTTCTTCAATTCGCCACTGGTGAGTTT
Source organism: Betaproteobacteria bacterium (assembly GCA_016790625.1). GTDB lineage: Bacteria > Pseudomonadota > Gammaproteobacteria > Burkholderiales > Usitatibacteraceae > UKL13-2. The sequence continues at coordinate 23,183 of JAEUNB010000291.1, forward strand.
GAGTCCGCTCGGCAGTTCAAGAACGATGCCCGGCGCCATCGCGCGCGCAGACGCAAGATTGCCTGAGGTCAGCTTGACTTGCGCGGGACCGGTCGGACGCGTGAACGCGAAATCCATGCGCTTCAAAGTCGCCTTTTTGCCGGAGAGTCCTTTCAACGCGTCGGCCATCGCTACGACACGTTGTGCTTCCACCTTGCGGCCATTGCTCAATTCGACCAGCGCATTTGCCGGCAGGGAACGCAATTGCCCAACCGCGGCAGCGCTCGGCGTGAATTTGATCGCCTGTGCATTGACTGCAACCGGCGCTGCCGCCTGCGTGGGTGCTGATGTTGTCGCGGGCTTCGGCGCGGTGAGGCCCGTTGCCGGCGCTGATGCCGGTGGACGCAGCGGTGTGTTCTGCGAGCTCTGCGCATGCGCCAAAGGCAACGCCCCACTGAGCGTGCCCAGCAACGCAAGACAAAGCAGACGGGGACGCAAATGGCGGCTGGCAATCGTCAGCACCGGTGCGCCGGTAGAGAAATGACGGAGATCAGGCATGGCGGTTTCCTTCGCGAAATGAAGTCACACCTGATCAGACGCGGGCCGGAACCGGATTGCGACAACGCCGATTCAAAAAATGAAAGTCAAGCATTGGTGCGGCTTCCCGGCCAGAAATGGCTGGAAAGCCGCACCAATGCTTGACTTTCAGATCATGCTCAACGCGTATTCGTTGGCAGCAGACCCAGCCCCTGCGATAGCGCTGCGGCCTTGAGTGGCGGCAGCAAGGCGGGCTTGAACGATGCCGGGATCTCGGCAACGATCATTCGTGCCTCGGCGTCGCGGCCGGCGCGCACCAGCTCGCTCGCCAGTTCCAGCCTCGCTACCTGGGTTCGGAACGAATCGGCGCCACTGGACTTCACGCGCGAGGGCAGCATGCCGCGCAGGATCGCGATCACTTGTTCGTCCTGCTTCTTTGCGCGGGCGAGATCCAGTTCCGCAATTCTAAGCATGGTGGCGAGATTGGTACGATCGGCTTCGGCATCCTTGCGCACGCGCTCGATCTCGGCGGCCGCATCATCGAAGCGGCCACGCTTGACCAGCACCTGCGCGCGATGCACCCGCAGCAGCACGCCGTTGGAGCTGATGCCGCGCGTAGGCGTCAACAGCTTTTCGGTCGCGTCGATGTACGGTAGTGCGTCGGGATGATCGGACTCCGTCAGCACAAACACCTTCACCAGCCGCGAGACATCGCGCTGGATGCCGGATTTGCCGTACGCGCGCTCGGCGGCGGCGTCGGCCTCGTTGGCTAGTTTGATTGCCTCCGCATAGTTCTCGGCAAACAGCGCCGCCTGCGCCATGGTTTCGAGGTTGGAAACTTCACCGATGGCGCGCTTGTTGTCGCGGTAGTACGCGAGCGCATCTTTTGCGAGTTGCATGGTGCGCGCGTTATCGCCTTCGGCCACCATGGCGCGGGCCAGCGTGCTGCGCGCCCGCGCGATCATGGCGGGCGCATGGTTCTGCGACAGCGTCAGTTCATAGGCGTCGTTGATCATGGCGACGCCGCGCCGCTGCTGGCCGTAGCCGGTCAGCATGAAACCGAACGCCATCTTTACTTCCAGCGTGCCGGAATGCGCCTTGCCCAGCACCCGCTCGTTGATGGCCAGCGCCGACTCGTAGCTGGCGATGCTCTCGGGAATGCGCTCGAGCCGGCGCAGCGCCCCGGCGTTGCGCGAGTACAGCTGTGCCAGGCGCGAGCCTTCCTCGCCCGCAGCCTTGTAGAGCGCAATGGCGCGCGAGAATCCATCCAGCGCGGCCGTCGAATCGCCGCGCAAGTCGGTCATGATCGACCAGCGAGCCAGTGTCTGCGCCTGCTGGCGCTTGTTGCCGAGCTTTTCGTACAGCTGCGAAGCACGCAGCAGATCGTCGCGGCCATTGCTGGCTGGCCCCTTGCCGGCGTAGATGATTTCGCCGCGATAAGTCAGCGCGCGTGCATACTGCATGCCGCCGGTCTGGCCTTCCCGTTCCAGCGTGGCGATCAGGTCATCCACCAGAGGCGTGACTTCAGCACGCTGCGGTCCGTCGTATGCAGCGGCGATGTAGCCCAGCAATGCGTTGCGATACACCTCGGGTGAACTATCGCGCAATGGCTTGGCGATCTCCAGCGATTCGCGCGCCGCCGCCAGCGAACCTGCATCGTCGTCGACGTTTCCCAGCAGCCCTGAGGCCTCCGCCAGCAATTCCGATTTCAGCTCCGCGTCCATGCTGGCACTGCGCAAGTCCTGTGCACTCTGGGCAATCAATTCCTTGACCGGAAACTCGCCGCGCTTGCCGGGCTCGTAGCGCTCGAATCGCCGCGGATCGAACATGCCGGTGAGGAACTGCTTGGCCGATTCGGTGCGGCGGTTGGCGGCATTGGCCCGCACCAGCGACTGCTCTGCCGACAAGGCTGCTTCGGTGGCACGCCGTGCATTGTCGGCGGCGACGCCGGCAGAACGCTTCGCATCAGCGGCCTCCTGATCGGCGCGCCTCGCTTCCGCAGCGGCACGCTGGGCTTCGCTGGCGGCCCGCGCTTTCTGCTCGTTGGCCTCACCCAGCGCCGCATTGGCCTGCGCGGTGGCAATCTCGGCGCGGCGTCGCTCCTCGATCGCGGTTTCCTTCTCGGCGTCTGCACGCCGCGCCTCGTCGTTGGCACGTTCGGCCTGCCATAACGCCGCGACCAGACCGGTGCCAACAGCGACGAATGCTACCGTCGCCACCGTGGCCAATGCCCGATTGCGCTTCAGCCACAGCAATGTCGTGTATTGCCACTTGTTGCGCCGCGCCAGCACCGGCCGGTTATCCACCCAGCGCTCAAGATCATCGGCCAGCGCGCTCAGCGTGGCATAGCGATCCGCCGGCCGCGTACGCAGCGCCTTGGCGACGATGGCCTCCAGGTCGCCTTTGGCGCGGGCGGCATCCACCGGCCGGCCGCGCGGCGTGGCAGGCGCTTCAGCCAGCACCCGGGAAACCGTGCGCGCATCGGTGTGGACGATGGCATGTTCCAGCGCGGCTCGGCCTTCGTGGCTGGGCTTGTAAGGCATGCTGCCGGTCAGGAGTTCGAACAGCATCACGCCCATCGAAAATACGTCGGCCGCCACGCCGGTCGGCTCACCGGTGATCTGCTCGGGTGCGCAATAGCCCAGCGTATAGCCACGCCCGGTCATGCGCGTCAGCGCCGTGCCCTCGTCATCGTCATCGATCAGTTTGGCGATGCCGAAGTCCAGCAGCGACGGCTCACCCTGGCGATTGACCAGCACGTTCGAGGGCTTCAGGTCGCGATGCACGATCAGCTGGCCGTGCGCATGTTCGATGGCGCGGCAGACCTTCAGCACCAGCGCCACGCGATCCGCCACACGCGGCGCATGCGCGGCGGCCCAGTCGGTGATTGCATCGCCCTCGATGTACTCCATGACGAGATAGGGCTCCCCCTGGTGCGTGCCGGCGTCGAGAAGGCGGGCAATGTTGGGATGCGCCAGTCGCGCCAGCAGCCGCCGCTCGCGCAGGAAGCGTTCGGCCACCTCGGTCTTGCCGAGGCCGGTACGCAGGAACTTGATGGCGGCACGGCCTTCGAAATTTCCGTCGCGTCGCGAGGCGAGCCACACCGCACCCATGCCACCCTCGCCGATCTTGCGGGTGAGCTGCCACGGCCCGATCTGTTCCCCCTCCTGCAATCGCAGCGACGATCCGGCGGGCGACGTCGCGGCGTCCAATTGCGCGACGAAATCTTCCGCGCCCAGGCCAGCGATTCCCAGCGTCGCGGGCAATGGCGTCGTGGTGCGTTGCGCAACATCGCGCGCGCGCTCCTGGTCGCGGTCATACTGCACCAGCATGTTGCGCACGGCATCCACATGCGCCGGCTCGCGCGCGGCCAGTGCAACCAGCCAGGCATCTCGCGCGCCTTCGGGCAATTCGACCGCCTCATCGAACAGTGCCGAGCGGCGCTGCCAGTCCGTTTTATTCAATTGCATTTTCCCCTTGTGATTTTTTCATGCGGGCTTTCGCCGACGCCCGGCGCAATTCAGCTCCATGACATGCATTGCGCAAATACGGGAAGCGCGGCACATATCTACCACCGCGCTCGGCACCATCAGGATGCCTGTTCGACCATTTCCTCCAGAAGCGCCTTGGCCTTTACCCAGTCGCGATCGACGGTGCGCGTCGACACATTGCGCAGCGCGGCGATATCGGCCACCGTCATGCCGACGAAATAGCGCAGCTCTACCAGCTCGTAGAGGGCAATATCGATTTCCTTCAGTTGCTCCAGTGCGTGATCGAGCAGGAACCAGTCGTCGCGACCGGAGCCGGCAATCGATTCCGCCTGAGACAGCGTGACATGCACCTGATCGCCGCCGCGCTTCTCCGCGCCTTCCGCACGCAAGTGATCGAGCACCACCGAGCGCAGCACCTTGCCGACATAGGCAAAAAACTGTGCCCGCGATTCGCCGGCCATGCCCTCGCGCTCGGCCATGCGCAGGAAGCCCTCGTTGACCAGCGCTGTCGTGTTGAGGCTGGTGATGCCGCCGGCGGCATAGAGTCGCGATCGTGCCAAACGTTTGATTTCGGGGTAAAGGACGGAGTACAGGCGGGCAGTGGCGCCCTCGTCTCCCTGGCGCATCTCGGCCAGCAATTGCGTCACAGGGCTTGCAGGACTTGGCGAATCCACTCGTCAACCTTTCGTTGGCGCGACAGAAATCTGTCAACCGATTGTAGCGGAAGATTGGCGTGGTTCCGGTAATGCACTCCATGCAAAATCAGACGCGGAACAAATGTGAAATGCGACACACATTTGTTCACTTGCCGCGTGCGAGGTACCGGCCCCAATCGACAAGCGCCGCGCCGCGAGCTACTTTTTCCTGCTCTCCCAGTAAGGCGGATCGCCAAAGGTCTTTTTCATGAAATCGATAAACAGTCGCACCTTGGCCGGCAGGAACTTGCGGTCGGGATAAACCGCGTAGATGTCGTTGCCATGCGCTGCGAACTTGGGGAGCACTTCCACCAGGCGGCCCTTTTCGATTTCTTCCGACACTTCCCACGCGCTGCGCCACGCCAAACCGTGCCCTGCCAACGCCCAGCGCGTCAGTACTTCGCCATCGTTGCAATGCATGCGGCCGGAAACTTTGACCGTGACATTGCGCGTGCCATCGCGAAACGACCAGCCATCAGACAGGCCTTCGTCCGTGGCGGTGACAAGGCAATTGTGTTTCGCCAGATCCACCAGCGTCGCCGGCTTGCCATGTCGCTTGACGTATTCCGGTGACCCCACCACCACACGGTGATTGGACGCGAGCTTGG
>JAEUNB010000367.1 GCA_016790625.1 Betaproteobacteria bacterium
CCTGGCGTCGATCGACAAACTGCTCACTGAGGCCGGCAGTGACAAGACTAGAATTCTGTCGACAACCATCTATATCGCTGACATGGCGGACTTCCCGGCAATGAATGCGGTGTGGGACTCATGGGTTGCGCAGGGCAATACCCCGCCGCGCGCAACGGTCGAGGCAAAGCTGGCGAAGCCGGCCTACAAAGTTGAAATACAGATTATTGCCGCCAAGGTGTGATTCATCAGCAGCGCTCAACGCGCGCTTGGCGAAGAACCGCTGGCCTGTCCCATGATGGACGCGGTCGCCATCAGCTCGTCGAACATGGCCAATGAGGCCTTGCCGGATACACCGTAGGGATCCAGCGTTGCACATGCGGAGTACTTGAGCAGCAGAGAAGGGTTGATGCGTTCAAGATTGACCAGACCCATCGACCAACCGACGAACTTTCGTTCGCTGATTTCCTCGTAGGAAAGAATTACCACGTCCTGATGGCGCCGATCGGAGGCTATGCGATTGTAGAGCGCGCTCACCTGTGCCCGCCCGCCCTCAAGTACCTGCATATATATGCGCCCGCTTGAGCACAACACGCCGGTGATGCCGACGCCCGGATTGTTGGCTTTCGATTCGTTGAGGATCTTGAATAGTTCGTCCTGCGAAACATCGGCTATCGCGCGGCTTGCATACAACAAACGCACCAGCATGTTGTTCTCCGGAGTGGGGTGTCAGGTCAGTCGGTTTTCTTGCTCAGCAGAGACAGGAACTCGCGCCGCAAATGCGGGTCTTTGAGAAACGAGCCGCGCATGACGCTGTTGGTCATGCGTGAGTCCGCGTCTTTCACACCGCGCCAATGCATGCAGAAATGATCGGCCTCAATCACGATCGCCAGCCCATCGGGCTTGACCTTTTCCTGCAGGATATTGGCGAGCTGTACGACTGCCTCTTCCTGAATTTGCGGGCGGCTCATCACCCAGTCGCAAATCCGGGCATATTTCGACAGGCCAATCAGATTGGAGTGCTCATTCGGCATGATGCCTATCCACACTTTGCCCATGATGGGGCACAAGTGATGCGAGCACGCACTGCGTGCGGTGATAGGGCCGACGATCAACAGCTCATTCAGTTGTTCGACGTTTGGAAACTCAGTCACCTCCGGCATTGGGTGGTAGCGGCCCTTGAAGACTTCGGTAATGAACATCTTCGCCACGCGCCGCGCCGTTTCCTGCGTGTTGTGATCGCTTTCCGTATCGATAACGAGGCTTTTCAGTACCTCGGCCATTTTTGCTTCGACTTCCTTGCGCAGCGCATCGACGTCGCCATCCTTAAGGTAGGCCGAAATATTGTCGTTGGCGTGGTAGCGCTGGTTCGCGCGCACCAGGCGAGAGCGAATTTGCTCCGACACCGGTTTGGCAGCATCGTCATCATCATTGCGAAATAGCGGGGTTGGAGCGGACATGAATATCCTTTGTGAACGCGGAGGTGGCTTACCACTCAAGAGTTAAGTGTAGTCCCGTCGCCGATGTCTTGCCATACATGCGAGCGTCAATCGTTTTGCCACAAATGAAAAGGCCGGCATGCGATGAATCACATACCGGCCTGATAATGAAGCTTGTGCCCGAAGCTTTGCTTAGCGGACGGCGTCGTAATCTTTTAACGCCAGCTTCATCTTCTGCATTGCTTTGACTTCGATCTGGCGAATCCGCTCGGCAGACACGCCAAATTCTGCGGCCAGTTCGTGCAGGGTCTTCTCTTCACCTTCATTCAGCCAGCGTGTCTCGATAATGCGGCGACTGCGATCGTCCAGGCTATCCAGCGCGGCTTGCATCCCATCGGTAGCAGCGGTTTCTTTCTGCATCACGACCAGCCGTTCGACCGGATCAACTGACGCATCCTGCAAGTAGGCAATCGGACTGACCCAGTTACTTTCCTCGTCATCATTGGCGGGTTCGAGCGAAATTTCCTGGCCCGTCAGACGCTTTTCCATTTCGGAAACGTCGGTTTCCTTCACATTCAGTACGCGTGCGACCTCTTTGACTTCCGAGGGCGAAAGCGTACCGAAGTTGGGCTTCATGCTGCGCAAATTGAAGAACAGCTTGCGCTGCGCCTTGGTCGTTGCGACTTTGACGATGCGCCAGTTCTTCAGGATGTACTCGTGAATCTCGGCCTTGATCCAATGCACGGCGAAGGACACAAGTCGCACACCGCGATCCGGGTCGAAACGCTTCACCGCTTTCATCAGGCCGATATTGCCTTCCTGTATCAAGTCGGCGTGTGGCAGTCCGTAGCCGGTGTAGTTGCGCGCAATCGATACCACCAAGCGAAGATGCGACATCACCATTTCGGAAGCGGCATTTAAGTCGCCGCGAGTTTTCAAGGCGACGCCCAACTCATGCTCGCGCTCCGGCGTCAGCATTGGAATACGATTGACGGTGGAAATATAGTTTTCAATGCTCGCAACAGACAGTGCGGGCAAATTCATCGTAGCAGTTGTCATTTGGACCTCCACTAATCCCGAATGTACGGGTTAAAGTTAGTTTAGCACTCTTCGCATATGAGTGCTAACAAGTGGAAAAGTTCCGGGGAATATGTGAAATGGATATAGCTTGCGGCAATATCGGGAATTGAATATAAGTTATTGAAAATTAAATGTTATCTAAGCTGTTTCCCCGCGCGACACCTAGCCTGAATCTGGGGGTTAAGTCTGAGTACTTTAAAACCCCAGCATTGGTGCGGATTTCCAGCCGCAAATAGCCGGGAGCCCGCGCCAATGCTGGGGTTTGATGTTAGAGCCTGCCCGGCTGCCGAAGATACAGCGAAACCGATATGAGCGCACCAAGCCAGCCCAGCAGTGCCGAAAGCGCCACGACGCCCAAAGCCTGGCCGGCGGAATGGGATTGAAGGGCAAACTCCGAGCCATAAGACACGGTTAGCGCCTGGACCTCGCTACCGATCCAAGCAACGATGCCCGACACCACAGCAATGGCAACCAGCCCGGCGAAAAATCCCTGTACCGCGCCGAAATACAGGAACGGCCTGCGAATGAAGCGGCGGGTCGCGCCGATCAACTGACTGACTTCGATCTCGTCTTTCTGCGTGAGGATTTGCAGGCGGATTGTATTACCGGTGACAAACACCACTGCCGAGGCAAGGACGATTCCCAGCAGCATGACCAGCCGCTCGGCGAAAGTCGCGAAACGCTTTAGTTTCTGCGCCCACTCGAAATCCATCACGACATGCTCAACCTTGGGGAGTGCCGCAATATTTTTGCGCAGCACGGTTAGTGTCTCGGGGTTGGATGACGCGGGGCGCAAGGAAAATGCGTGCGGCAGGGGATTCGATTCCAGCCCTGTCAGCAGATCCGCCAGATTTGCCACGCGCTTCATTTCCGCCAATGCTGTCTCCCGCGAAACGAATTTCACCTGACTGACACCGTCGATCTGTTTCAGGCGCTTTTCAAGTTCGCGTGCTTCCTGGTCTGTGGCGTTCAGCGCAAGATAAACATTTACGTCTGGATCGGTGTTGACCCGGCTTGCGGCAGCCGTGATGTTGGCAAACAGCAGGTACAGTCCGAGCGGTAGGGTGATCGCAATACCAATTACGGCGACCGACAACAGAGAACTGACCGGCTGGAAGCGGAAGCGCATGAAGGCGCGCTCGCAGGCTTGAATGTGAGCTGTCAGCCATGCCTTCATGCCACGACACTTCCCTGATCCAATACGATACGCCGGCAATTCAATCGAGCCAATCCAACCTCATCGTGCGTGGATAACAGCACAGTCACGCCAACCTGATTGAATGAGCGAAACAACTCAATAATAGTAGAGGCGTATTCCTGATCCAGATTGCCGGTGGGTTCGTCCGCGATCAGGATCGCAGGCCGATTGACGATGGCGCGCGCGATGCAAAGGCGCTGCTGTTCGCCACCTGACAAGGTGACTGGATTGGATTTCTCGCGATTTAGCAGCCCGACTTTATCCAGTGCTGCCCGTACGCGCTTACCCACTTCTGCGCGGGGAAAGGCTGCAATCGCCAGCGGCAGAGCCACATTTTCGAAGGCGCTGCGATCAAATAGCAGTTTGTGATCCTGAAATACCAGGCCGAGTTTTTGTCTAAGCACAGCGAGGCCGGCTTCACGCAATTGCCCTACATTCTGGTTGTTCACCATGACGCTGCCTTGCGTGGCGAGCTCGATGCCGGCAGCTAACTTGAGGAGGGTGGACTTACCGGCGCCGGAATGTCCGGTCACCGCGACCATCTCGCCCTTGTCTATATTTAGCGAAACGCCCTTCAGCGCCTCAAAGCCATTTGGGTAACGCTTTTTTGCGCTAGAAAAGGAAATCATCGTTGATTAACGGAAGAGCGCCGTGACGAATTCCTGCGCGTGGAAAGGCTGCAGATCTTCGATCCCTTCGCCCACGCCGATAAACCGTACTGGAATAGGTTTGTCGGGTCGATCGGCGGCGAGTGCGGCGATCATGCCGCCCTTTGCCGTGCCGTCCAACTTGGTCACTACCAGGCCGGTGAGCTGCAGCGCGTCATCAAATGCCCTCACTTGCTGGAGCGCGTTCTGACCGGTGTTGGCATCCAGCACAAGCAGCGATTCATGCGGCGCCGTTGGGTCGGCTTTGGCGATGACCCGTTTCACCTTCTTGATTTCTTCCATCAGGTGAAGCTGCGTTGGCAATCGGCCCGCAGTGTCCGCAAGCACAATATCGATGCCGCGAGCCTTGGCAGACTGAATGGCGTCGAATATCACAGCAGCCGCATCGGCGCCGTCCTGGGCAATGACGGTCACGTTGTTGCGTTCACCCCACGTCATCAGCTGCTCGCGCGCGGCAGCACGGAATGTATCGCCGGCGGCGAGCATTACGCTTTTGCCTTGGGCTTGAAAGTGCTTGGCCAGCTTGCCGATGGTGGTGGTTTTTCCAGCACCATTCACGCCGGCGATCATGATGACAAAAGGCTTGGCGATCGTCGTGTCCAGCGGCGTCTCCACCGTCTTGACCAGATCGACCAGTGCCGCCTCAAATTCGGCTTTCAATCCGGCGCCGTCGGCGATTCTCTTTTCCTTGGCCGCCTCGCGCAGGTTCTCGATCAGACGGTTAGTGGCGTGTATGCCAACGTCGGCGGAGAGCAAGGTACTCTCCAACTCTTCATAAAGCGCTTCATCAATCTGTGGATGCCGGGCAAACAGGTCGCTGACGTCGGTGTTGAGAACCGCGCGTGTTTTCGACAGCCCCGACTTAAGTCGTGACAGCCAGCCCGATGGTGCGTCGGCCGGAGCCGGGTTATCCGGTTTCGCCGGGTTTTTTGAGCCGAAGATGCTGAACACGTTAAAACTCTGGGAAAATTGCCTGTGAGCAAGCATTCTAAGCCATCGCGTCCTGGCCATACGAACGATGCCAATCGCATTCGCATCATCGGCGGTGTGTGGCGTAGCCGTGTCATCGACTTTCCCGCTAGCGAAAGCCTGCGTCCGACGCCAAACCGGGTCAGGGAAACGCTGTTTAACTGGCTGGGCCAGACTTTGCACGGGCGGCGTTGCCTCGATCTCTTCTCCGGCAGCGGCGCTCTGGGTTTCGAGGCGGCATCGCGCGGTGCCGAAAAGGTGGTGATGGTTGAGAAGGAAGGCCAAGTGCAGAAGGCGCTGCGAAAGAATCGCGAAACACTTGCCGCAACGAATTGTCATCTCTTTGCTGGCAATGCAGACGCCTTTCTCGATCAGAATCGCGAGAAATTCGACGTGATTTTTCTCGACCCGCCGTTTGCTTCCGACAGCCTTGCGCCGGTGTTGAAGCGAATTCATCAGCATCTGTCGCCCGACGGCGTGGTTTACGTCGAATGGGGAGATCCCTTTAGTGCAATTGCTGGGGAATGTGACTGGCAAACGATCAAACAGGGCAAGGCCGGTGTTGTACACTTTGGGCTGCTTTCCACCAAGGGCGCGACATGATCAAAGCTGTTTATCCCGGAACATTCGATCCTTTGACCAAGGGGCATGAGGATTTAGTGGCGCGCGCCGGCAAACTGTTTGGTGAGGTCATCGTTGCCGTAGCCCACAGCCCGACCAAGCGCCCCTTTTTCACGCTCGAAGAACGGGTTGGCCTCGCGCGAGAAGTGCTGGCGCCGTACGACAATGTCAAGGTGCTGGGATTCTCCGGTTTGCTGTCGGAGTTTCTGAAGACCCACGACGCAAATGTGATCCTGCGCGGCTTGCGAGCGGTGTCAGATTTTGAATACGAATTCCAGATGGCGGGGATGAACCGCCGCCTGAATCCCGGAGTCGAAACCATGTTTCTGACGCCATCGGACAAATACATGTTCATCTCCGCGACCATTGTTCGCGAAATTGCTACGCTTGGCGGCGACGTCAGCGATTTCGTCCACCCGCTTACGGCGAAGGCATTGCAGTCAAAGGTCGGCAAATAGTCCCGCTGTACACCTATGGCACTGAAGATCACAGATCAATGCATCAACTGCGACGTCTGCGAGCCGGAATGTCCCAATGATGCAATTTCGCAGGGCGTGGAAATTTACGAGATAAACCCGGCTAAATGTACCGAGTGCGTGGGGCATTTTGATACCCCCCAATGTCGAGAGGTATGTCCGGTGGATTGCATCCCGCTGGATCCTGATCACGTTGAAAGCAAGGATCAGCTGATGGCGAAGTTTGTCGTGCTTACGCGTCAGAAAGCAAAGGCGGCTTAAGCCGCGTTCTCGTCGGTAATTTCACCGGTAAATCTGGCCAGGCCGGCACGTGCATCGGCAAGCGCGCTGTGTTTGCGTTTTATTACATCGAGACGTGCCTGGATTTCAGCAATCTGTCCCGCCAGATCCAGTTCTGCTGCCTTGAATTTTTCTACATTAGCGGACCGTTCCAGTGTCTGGTGTTTCAGCGCTTCCAGTGGCTTTTCCAGCGATGTGTACAGCCCGCGCATCCATGTCGCCGATTCGCGGCTGGCAATCTCAAAAATGTGCACTACCCGGTTCACTATCAGCTCATCGAACTGATCCGCCAGCGCGGCACCACGACGGACCAGCAGATTGCTGGTTTTGGTGAATTCCGCCGCGGCCTTCTCTTGAGCCTTCTGCAACTCGGTATGAAATCGCTGTGTGGCAAACGGATGTACGTCGTAGAGATTCAGATCGAAATCGCGCCGCATCCTCTCACTGATACCGGTATAGAGGCTGCGGATTTCATCGATTTTTGATTCGAACGCTTCCAGCTTCTCGCGCACCAGCGTGAAGTACTGCTGCACGGTTTCAAAAGTTGTTCCCGGCAACTTGCTGTTGGTAATGTTGCGCCGCGCACGAACGGCATCCTGCTTGGCCGATGTCACATCGACGATCACGACCAGATCATCGTTTAGCTTGTTATGCACGTTCTTGATGCTCTTCAGTTCCCGCAATGCCGCCTCAAGGCGGTCATGCTTGGAGTGTGTCTGGCTGACGATCGAGCTGGTGAGCTTCTCGTTTTTCTCGCGCAGCATGGTCAGGTGACGAAGTCCGTCCAGGGTTTCGAACCTTGCCGCATCCAGTGTCCCTTGTGCCGACTCCAGTGCGTTTGAAAGCGTCGCGATGGTGTCGTGATGGAGCCTATCCTGCCGGTTGCGCGGCAAATTGCCGGCCAGCCCACGTTCGAGTTGATACAGGCGGCTGCGCAGAGATTTGTCGTTGTCACCGTCCAACTTGCCGTTCAGGCCCAGCCGTGCGGAAATCGCAATTGCCTTGATCGGGTCCACGCGCAGCAGGTCGGCCGCATCGCGAACCCGACGATCCAGCTCGCGCAATAGTTCACGGTTGGCCTCAACCGGAGGCAAGGAGTCATCGACCGGAATTTCGTCGATACGATTTAACGCCACCAGTCTCACCTGCTTGGGATCTTCCTTCTCGCGATCGCGGAATGTTTTTCCTGCGCCAAGATGATCACGCCAGATCGCAAGATCTGCCTTGGACACGCCTTGCATGATGTCGAGTACCAGAATCAACGCGTCTGCATCGGGTACACGCTTTCGTGCCAATTCGGGTTCGGAAGTGAACGCCGCCAAACCCGGCGTATCAATGATTACCAGGCCAGCGTCGAGCAGCGGGTGCGGAAAATTGATGATGGCGTGCCGCCAGCGCGGAACGTCAACCAGTGTCGCATTCGACTCTCCAGCCGGTACAGCCACGCCTTCGCCGTGCAGCCCCCAAGCAACTGCATCGGATAGCGAAATGCGCTTTGTTTCCGACAACGCCGCCAGTGCGCGGGCGCATGATTCGGCACTGTCGGCATCGAACAAAATTGATCGCCAAAGCCCCTCGTCTGCCAGCAACTCATCGAATCGCTTCGGACTTTCGCGCGACTCAATGGGCAATAGCTTTACACTGGTCTTGACGTCCCGGTCAAAACGCAATTCAGTCACACAACGCGTACCCTTGCCCGGGCCGGA
>JAEUNB010000406.1 GCA_016790625.1 Betaproteobacteria bacterium
AGTAATACGGAATGGCCAGGTCCAGACCGCCGCTGGAAGACGAACCAAACGTCGGCGAAAGAAAGCCTGATTTGCGGTCGCTGTTGAGCGGGAACGTCATGTACGGCAGATACAGGATCGGCACGCCCTTGAATTCGACCACGCCGTTAACCGCCGAGCCGACATTGCGGCCGCGGTCCAGCGCCAGCTCGGAGACTTTCAGATACCAGTCGTTCTGGTCCGCGCGGCAGGTGGTATAGAGCGCACTGTACAAACGCTCCTTGTCCTCGCCCTCAAAATCCATTTTCGCCGCAGAACCGCGCGCTTCATAGCGCTGCGTCGGCCGGTTCGGATTGCGCGAGAAAAAGAACGATGGCTTTTCGATGTGGCCGACTTCTTCGTCCACTTTCAGCTTCAGGTCCTCGCCGGTCACGACATCGCCATCGCGATTCATCGTCACCTTGCCGGGCACCGTTACCAGATCGGCTTCCTTGTCGTAGGTGACGATGTCGGCGGTGACCTCCATCGTTCCCTGCTTGATCGATACGCGGCCCTTGGCAGTGACGTTCTTCTGATTGGTGCCATCGACCTCGTCAGCGGAGATGATGCGCTTCACCGATTTTTGCGGCTTCTGCACCAGCGTGGCCGGGGTCGGCAAGGTTTTTTCCAGCTTCAGTGCCTCGGCAATCGCGGCATCGAGCTCGGCCTGGCTCGGTGCACTGGTCTGCGCAAGCGATGTGGATGGCATGCCGGCGACACCTGCCAGCATCGGCGCCAATGCCAGTGCGATGCGCGACGCACGAGAGAAGTTGCGACGCGATTTCATTGCGGCAGGTGGTCCGGTTGGCGTGTCAGAAGCGGGATATCCAAGGGAAGGGGAAAGTTGTTGGACAGTATCGGCGTTGGCGGTCTGCCAAAGCCCGAATGATAAAATTGCATCTCTAAAACAATAAATGCGCGACCAAGCAACCCATCCGCCGCGCAATGTATCCGGAACAAAAACCCATGCAAGACAAGAATTCCGCCCGCATGAGCGCACTGCATGCGTGGCTAAAATCGCAACTCGCCCGCGATGGCATTACCGATTACCAGCTGGCCCCCGCTTCGGCGGATGCCAGTTTCCGGCGTTATTTTCGCATAACCACCCCCGGCGCCACCGTGACTACACGTATCGTCATGGATGCGCCGCCGGAGCAGGAGGATTGCCGCCCGTTCGTCAAGGTTGCCGGACTGATGAATGATGCCGGCGTCAACGCGCCCAAGGTGCTGGCGCAGGACCTCAATCAGGGCTTTTTGCTGCTGACCGACCTGGGGCGCCAAACCTACCTCGATGTCATTACCGAAGCGAGCGCCGATTCGCTGTTCCGCCCCGCCAACGACATGCTGGTCAAGTGGCAGCTGGCCTCACGGCCCGGCGAATTGCCCGAATACGCCGAAGCGCAAATCCTCACCGAGCTGGCCCTGTTCACCGATTGGTACATCGGCCAGCACGTCAAGGCTGCGCTCACCGACGCGCAAAAGAAAGTGCTGCTGACGAGCTATGCCGACATCGCGCGCATGGCGCTTGCGCAGCAAAAGGTATTCGTCCACAGCGACTACATGCCGCGCAATCTGATGGTGGCTGAGCCGCTTGAAAATTCGCCCGGCGTACTGGATTTTCAGGATGCCGTTTATGGCCCCATCAGCTACGACATCGCCTCGCTTTATCGCGATGCGTTCATTTCATGGGAAGAAGAGCGTGTGCTCGACGGCACCATCCGCTATTGGGAAAAAGCCAAGAAGGCCGGCCTGCCGGTGCCGGAGCAATTCGGCGATTTCTACCGCGACGTCGAGTGGATGGGCCTGCAGCGGCATCTGCGCATCATCGGCATCTTCGCCCGACTGAATTACCGCGACGGCAAACCTGCCTATCTCGCCGATACGCCACGCTTCATCGGTTACGTGCGCCACACCTGTCGGCGCTATTCGGCGTTGACGCCGCTGCTGCGGTTGCTGGATCAGCTGCAGATTGGCGATGTGACGGTACAGCAGTACAAGTTCTGAGTTGAGGGTGAAACTCTAGCGCTGGAGCGGGGTTTGGGGCATTTTCGGGCTGGGAGGCGCGTGGATGCTGGGGTTTGAGATTTGTGCGACTGTAACAATCATGCCTTGCGCGAATGACGCAACGCGTAGGCGCGCAACACGCCATCCATGCGCGACTGCCAGCCGTCACCGGTGGACTTGAAGTACGCCAGTACTTCCGGGCTATAGCGCACAGACACGAGCTGTTTCGTGCTGACCGATTTGGGGCGTCCGCGCAATGTACGCAATGGAACCATCGCCTTCAGTTGCTTCGCGGTCAACGGCTGCGCATTGGGGTCGGCCTTGGCCGCCGCATTGATGGCCTTGTCTTCCTGCGAAGTCGGCATCACGATCGATGGGCGCTTAGATACTTTGGACATAGTGTTTCACCTCACGTCGAGTGGCTCGGCGCAGGCTCATCATGAAAACCGACCAATAAATGAGAGCGGGTCGAGATGACAATTCCGATCTACAGGGCCCCTCAAGTCGAACATTCGCGGCGACTTGCGGAATTCAAATAATCTGTATAGATGAAAGTGCTGTGGGAAGCTTCTCGAAAAATCGACTTCGCTCTTGCTGATGAAAAACGGAGTGTCTTTGCCGAATGCAGTCGTCTTTACTTCAATGAAGAGTTCCCGACCCGAGGCGTCGAATGACAACACATCGTAGCCAAGGCCATCGCCTTGAGTTTGCGAAACGTGATCGACACGATCAGCGAGTCGCTTCATGCCGGCCTCGTGCAGTCGCTTTCGTTCGTATTCGACGACAAATTCTTCTCCTGCCTTGCCTAAAGAGATATTTCGTGCTTCCCGATCTAAATAGTCGCGCTTGATACCTTTTCGACCATTAACAACGTAGTCGGCAATCGGTACTCGTGCGGTTTGACTAAGTTTGGGGGCATCAACCATCAGCCCCTTTGTTGCTGAAATCAGTGGCGCAACAGCGGGTTGAGCAGTTGCCGATTCCGCCGCACGGTCAAAGCCATCGTCATGCGCGATTCGATCTGCAACGACCTCTGCCAGTAGCGTTTGAAAATTGCCAAGAGGTTTATAGCCGGAGATGTAAGGCCATCCGTGTGCCACCAATATCGCACTGATATTTTGGTGCTTTCGCTCGACCGCGCCCTCATTTCTACCTCGCAATTTCCCAATTAGATTTTTTCGATGCTCGGTCTTGTTGTACGTTTGGCCGGCGAGTTCAAGGGTAAGCATGTGGAGATAATCCGCCACGGTCGCTTCGACTTCCTCTCTGGTCCAATGCGCCTCATTCGCCGCCATCATTTTTCTCGTAACTATCTCGTGTGTTGTGCGGCGTCAGCCCATGAAAACTTGTTGGCAGTGGCAACGACGAATTTTCTGATTATCAAGGTTCCAATAGTGTTTTCGTTTCGGACGACTTGCCGCTGGCGGAGTTTCGGATGCCTGCCTTTCGGACGTCGCGTTAAAGAGCATAGTCTAGCCGCCGCAAACTGCCACATGCCCCCTCAAGCCACTCGCAAATCAAGTCTCTTTCCCAGCACTTGAAACGCTTCCGCCAAGCCGTCAATTTTTGTGGGGTGGCGAAGGTTGGTAAGGCGGTTGACGGCCTGCGGCGTGGTGCCTAATCGTCTCGCGAGTTCTGCTGGCCTTACATTCTGTTTAAGCATTTCATTGAGCAGAAGAATCTTGGCTGTCATGCTGGCCGGGAGCGTCACCGTTTGTTGGCCACGCTTGGGTGCGCTGGGCATCGGTACCGCGCGGCCGTCTTCAACATAAAACTCAAGCGCACTTTCCAGTGAGTCCAGCGCAAGATCGAAAACGCGGGATTCGTCGTGGGCGCTGGTTGCGGCTTCGGGGATATCGGGGAATGTCACCAGCAATGAGCCGTTGGTGTCTTTTTTCAACTTGATGGGATAGGTAAGCATGGTTGTGCCCTTACTTTAGGCCAAGGTCTTTCTTGATCTTTTGCACCAGACCGTGGCCGATTTCTTTGGCGCCGTGATCCGGAAAGATGGTTTGTCTGCCGTTAAGGTAAACGCGAAAGTGGCTGCCTTTGGCTGCCTTGAACACAGCGCCTTGCCGCGCAAGCCATTTACGAAACTCGCTGTATTTCATGGGACACAGTATAAACAATAAAGTTTATAAATCGCAATCTAGCCGAATTGCACTGGCTCGGCCCCCTGTCGCAGGCACACCAGTCGAAGTGGGATTGGCTTCATTCAAGTCGCCAAACTCTAGTACTGGCAAGCCTTTCCGGGCAAAAATGGCTGAAAGTGCGCGCCAATGCTTGAGTTTCACCTTTCAGTCGCCCGGCATGCAGGCTTTAACCGCCACGAACCGCCACAGACGATTTTTAGCCTCCAGCGTACAATTACGTTTTTCCCAACACCTCCCTCCCACGCCCATGAAACGCGAAAACTTCCCCTTCCCGGTCGTCGTTCCCAACGTCAAAGTGCATGCCGAGCGCCGCAAGCGTCTGGCGAAGAATCTGAAGGAAGGGCTGGTGTTGTTGGCGACCGCGCCGGAAGCGACGCGCAATGCCGATGCGCATTACGACTACCGCTGGGACAGCCATTTTTATTACCTCACCGGTTTCCGCGAGCCGGAGGCGG
>JAEUNB010000023.1 GCA_016790625.1 Betaproteobacteria bacterium
CCCTGGCCGTCGTGGTTCGATGTATCGCGCACTATCAAAGTCGAGATCAACGCACATCGATGTCCGTTAAAGAGCCTGGATTTCATTACCCTCCGGATCAAGGATGCAGTGTGCGACAAATTCCGCGAGCAGGTCGGCTCGCGGCCTTCGGTCGATGCACGTATGCCGGACATTCGTATTCACGCGTTTCTGGATGCAACCCATGCGAGCCTTTATGTTGACCTCTCGGGAGACTCGTTGTTCAAGCGTGGCTTGCGCGAGCACACCGGCGAGGCACCGCTGAAGAAGAATCTTGCAGCCGGAATCATTCGCCTGACGAGTTGGGATCGTCGAGAGCCGTTTCTGGACCCAATGTGCGGCAGCGGCACCTTCTTGGTCGAAGCTGCCGAGATGGCGCTGAAGATAGCGCCGGGATTGTCCGGTGGCAGGACGCGTCAGTTCGCCTTGGAAAAATTGAAGGTATTCGACAAGCGTCTCTGGAATTTAGAAGTTGAGCGTGCGCGGGATATTCAGCTGCCGCGTCCCGCAGTTCCGTTGCAGATCTTTGGCTCGGACAAATATGGCTACGCCATCACCGACGCACGAGCCAATTTGACTGCAAATGGCTTGCTTGACTGCGTGCAGGTCAAGCAAGTCAGCTTACTCGACGTTTCCGCCCCCGCAGCCGGTGGCGTGTTGGTTACAAATCCGCCATACGGTGAGCGTCTGGGGCAAGTCGACGATTTGGCCACGCTTTACCCGAAGATCGGTGATCTGCTTAAGCAGAAATTTGCTGGCTGGCGAGCGTACTTTTTTACCGGCGATCCTCAATTGCCCAAGCTGGTACGGCTGTCGGCCAGCAAACGTACTCCTTTGTTCAATGGCAAGCTCGAATGCCGTTTGTTCGAGTACAAGATTATTGCCGGCAGCAATCGCAAGCCGGCGCAATCACAACTTCCTTAGATGTGTATCACCAGCCGTTCGCGGTGACGAAACAGGAATTCAGGCGCTATTCCCATCATCGAGCGAACGGTGCGTGACAGATGCGCCGAATCGGCAAAACCTGCCGATAGTGCAGCAGTGGTCAACGAGTCTCCCGCAATCGCCAGATCCAGCGCACGACGCATCTTCATCCACAGGACATATCGCCG
This sequence comes from Betaproteobacteria bacterium, assembly GCA_016790625.1. GTDB lineage: Bacteria > Pseudomonadota > Gammaproteobacteria > Burkholderiales > Usitatibacteraceae > UKL13-2. The sequence goes on from JAEUNB010000023.1 coordinate 1,131, forward strand.
GATAGGTACTCCCACCTCGCCTTTGAACAGGTGTGCCAGCCGCGACGGCGAGAGATGAACCTTGTCAGCCAGTGATTCGATGCTGTCGTATTGATGTGGAGACTCTCGAAGAAATGTCAGTGCAGCAGAAATCCGGCTGTCCATGGACCCGGCGGCATTTGAAGATGAAATGTCGAACCCGAAAATTCTCGAGATCAGTTTTTCAGCTTCGGCCAGCGTGGTATCGCGGTTTCCCAGCATTACCCATGATTGCGGGTCCGCATGGGGACAGGCAAAGGCACGGGCGTGATCCGGAAACTTCTCGGCTACGCGCAGGAAACCTGCGCTCTCCGGTTCCCAAAACAAGGCAGCAATCGGAGCTGCGGCTTCGGCCGTCGCATACTCGGTACCCGATGGCAGGTAGACCACGGAATTGGTCAGCGCGGTTCCGTCCGCCAGCGTGACCTGCATTTTTCCTTCGGACGCATTGAGCCATACAGCAGCATGGTTCCGATGCAGCGATGTTGCCTTGCTCGGCCCGACATAGAGGAAGCGGTCGTTCCAGACGTACAAGTGCATTTGCGCCTGGGAATGTACCGGCAAAGGGCGCCCGCTCATGAGATAGCAGGTTTGTTCAAAAGATTAGCCGGTTTGTTCAACGGGACGGCAGGTTTCTTCAAGAAATGGCGCAGAGCCAACTCCATACTGATGGTGCGTTGAGCTTAAACGCATTGTCAAAGGAGCAAGCCATGAAACGCATCATCGATTACACCACGTCGCAACAAGGTTCGCTAACCATTGTTTTGGCTGCAATGGTGGTTGTCAGCGTATTTGCAATGCTGCATGCATTCGGCGGAGCCAGCGCTCCCACTGCATTGGTCGCACCAATTTTCCTGCCAGCCTGATTCCGTTTGCAACGGACTCGGAACGTGGTGGCGATGACAACAGGCTTGTCACCCAGTGACGGGAGTTTACTTGACGATCTCCAGATGCTCCAGGCCAGCCGCCAAGTCTTTTTCCTTGGCATTCTTGCCTTCCAGCTTGATCTTGAGACGCAAGTCGTTCAGCGAGTCGGCATTGCGCAGAGCATCCTCGTAGGAAATCATGTCTGACTCGTACAGGTCGAACAACGCCTGGTCGAAGGTCTGCATGCCCAGTTCGCGCGAGCGTTTCATCACCTCTTTGATTTCATGCACTTCGCCCTTGAAGATCAAGTCTTGAATCAGGGGCGAATTCAGCAAAATCTCAATGGCTGCAACGCGGCCTTTGCCTTCCTTTTTCGGAATCAGCCGCTGCGATACGAAAGCTTTCAGGTTAAGCGACAAATCCATCAGTAACTGGTGGCGGCGCTCCTCCGGGAAGAAGTTGATAATGCGGTCGAGCGCCTGGTTGGTCGAGTTGGCATGCAGTGTCGACATGCACAGGTGGCCCGTTTCGGCAAACGCAATCGCATAGTCCATCGTCTCGCGGTCGCGGATTTCGCCAATCAGGATCACATCTGGCGCCTGGCGCAAGGTATTTTTGAGCGCGGCGAACCAGTTGTCGGTATCGACACCGATTTCACGCTGCGTGACCACGCAGTTCTTGTGGTCGTGCACATATTCCACCGGATCCTCAATGGTGATGATGTGGCCGTAGCTGTTCTCGTTGCGATAGCCAATCATCGCAGCCAGCGTAGTCGACTTTCCTGAGCCAGTACCGCCAACCAGAATGACCAGCCCGCGCTTGGTCATGCAGACATCCTTCAGCACCACCGGCAGATTCAAGTCTTCAAACTTGGGAATCGTCGTGGTGATGGTCCGTAACACCAGACCGATGCGGCCCTGCTGTACAAATGCATTGACGCGATAGCGGCCGATGCCGGAAGGCGCGATGGCGAAGTTGCACTCTTTGGTCGCTTCAAATTCTGCCGCTTGCTTGTCGGTCATGATCGAGCGGGCAATTTCCCCGGTATGGATCGGCGACAGGCTGGATTGCGATACCGGGGTCATCTTGCCGTCGATTTTCATCGCTGGCGGGAAGCCTGCCGTGATAAACAAGTCGGACGCCTTCTTGGCCAGCATGGCCCGTAGCAGCTCGTGTACAAATTTCAGTGCCTGTTCGCGTTCCATAGATGCTCCTGCGGCAAAAAGGTGCTTGTGCCGATTAGTTGAAGGCTTCCTTGTTGGCCGCCTTGTTGCGGGCCTCGGCCACGCTGATGACATTGCGGCGCACCAAGTCAGCGAGATTTTGATCCATCGTTTGCATGCCGATGGCCTGACCGGTCTGAATCGCGGAATACATCTGCGCGACTTTTGCTTCACGGATCAGGTTGCGGATGGCGGGTGTGCCGATCATGATTTCGTGCGCGGCCGCGCGCCCGGACCCGTCCTTGGTCTTGCAAAGTGTTTGCGAAATAACGGCGCGCAACGACTCGGACAGCATGGCGCGAATCATTTCCTTTTCGGCGGCGGGAAATACGTCGATGATGCGGTCAACCGTCTTGGCAGCAGAGCTGGTGTGTAGCGTACCGAACACCAAGTGGCCCGTTTCCGCAGCGGTCATGGCGAGGCGGATGGTTTCCAGATCGCGCATTTCGCCCACCAGAATAATGTCCGGATCTTCGCGCAATGCGGACTTCAGCGCGTTGGCAAATGACAGGGTATGTGGCCCGACTTCGCGCTGATTGATCAGGCACTTCTTCGATTCATGCACAAACTCGATCGGGTCTTCCACGGTCAGGATGTGGCCAAACTCGTTTTCATTGATGTGATTCACCATCGCAGCCAGCGTGGTCGACTTCCCCGACCCAGTCGGGCCGGTGACCAGAACCATGCCGCGCGGCTGATTGGCGATCTCGGCGAAAATTTTTGGTGCGTTCAGGTCTTCCAGCGAAAGAATCTTCGAGGGAATCGTCCGCATGACGGCGCCTGCACCACGTTGGTGGTTGAACGCATTGACGCGAAAGCGTGCCAGATTGGGAATCTCAAATGAAAAATCGCACTCCAGATTTTCTTCGTAGTGCTTGCGCTGTCCGTCGTTCATGATGTCATACACCATGCCATGAACGTCATCATGGGATAGCGAGGGTACGTTGATGCGGCGTACGTCGCCGTGAACGCGGATCATCGGCGGCAGGCCGGCGGAAAGGTGAAGATCGGATGCCTTGTTCTTGACGCCGAAGGCCAGGAGTTCTGCGATTTCCATTTATACTTTTCCTTGATATTTGCGGTCGGACGCGGGCAACCAAATGGCATCATCCAATGCCTTGCTGCCTGCACTTCCGGGGCCAATTGCTTGGCCGACGCCGTCATCGGTTTGGCTTTTTCTCGAATGATTATGTCCCCAATCGAATCGAACTTGCAACACGTGAAAGGCATCATCAATAACGCGATTGCGGGGCGTCATGGCGGAAAAACCGCTGCCGTGACACTGGTTGCAGTATCGAAGACCAAGCCCACCGCAGTCATTCGCGAGGCATTTGCAGCAGGGCAGCGTGATTTTGGTGAAAACTACGTTCAGGAAGGGGTTGCCAAGATTGCCGAGCTGGCAGATCTGCGTCCATCAGGCCTGATCTGGCACTATCTGGGACCACTGCAGAGCAACAAGGCGCGGCAGGTAGCGCAGCACTTCGACTGGATGCATGGAATCGACCGGCTTAAGATTGCCGAGGCGTTAGGCGGACATCGAAGCGGCATGGCGCCCTTGAATGTCTGCGTGCAGGTCAATGTCAGCGGGGAGACAAGCAAAAGCGGCGTGCCGCCGATGGAAGCCTTGGCACTGGCCCGGCAGGTGATGCGGATTTCGGGTTTGAAGCTGCGCGGCCTGATGGCGATCATCGAAAATTCGCCGGACGAAACCACCCAGCGTGCGCAATTCCGTATCATGCATCGGCTGTTTGATGAGTTACGAAGCGACGGCCCGGAGATCGATACCCTGTCAATGGGCATGTCGCAGGACTACCGCGTTGCAATCGAGGAGGGGGCAACCCTGGTTCGTGTGGGCAGCGCGATTTTTGGAGCGAGGAATTGAAAATACTGTTCGTCGGTGGCGGCAACATGTGCCAGGCCATTGTCGGCGGCCTTGTGGCAAAAGGGTTTGATGCGGGCGCTATTCATGCCATCGAACCTTTTGCCGATACGCGCAAGGCGCTTGATCGGCTGGGAATTTCGTCCGCTCCCGTGTTTGATGTCGCCGATCTGCGTGCCGATGTCGTGGTGCTCGCGGTCAAGCCGCAATCCATGAAAGAAGCCTTGGCGCCACTCGCAGGCCGGCTCAATTCGCAATTGGTGATAAGCATTGCGGCCGGCGTCCAATGCGCGGACATGGCCCGTTGGTTGAGCAATGGCACCAGTTCGTACCACAATCTGGTGAGGGCCATGCCGAATACACCGGCATTGATTCGCGCGGGCATCACCGGCTTGTTTGCGTTGGAGGGCGTATCGGTGCAGGGCAGGGTTGCCGCAGAGACATTATTAGGCGCTGTGGGTGAAACCAACTGGTTCGAGCGCGAAGCCATGCTGGACGCAGTGACCGCTGTTTCCGGAAGCGGTCCGGCATATGTTTTCTATTTCATCGAGGCGCTGGAGCAAGCGGCGCTGGACATGGGGTTTGAGCCGCCGGTCGCGCGGAAGTTCGCATTGCAGACTTTCCTTGGCGGTGCGCGCCTGGCAGCGGAGAGCGATGAATCGCCGCAGACTCTGCGCCAGCGTGTAACGTCCAAGCGCGGTACCACCGAGCGGGCGATCGAGACATTCGACGCGCTGGCCGTGAAGCAGCACATCATCGAGGGCGTCAAAGCGGCTTGTCTGCGGTCCCGGGAATTGGGCGAGGAGATGCGCAAGGCTGCCGAGTCGGGAGTCGATTGATGGCAACACAAGCGCTGCTCTACGTTCTCGAAACGATTTTCAATCTGTTTGCACTGGCGGCGCTGACGCGGTTTTATGCCCAGGCATTTCGCGCGCCATTCCGCAACCCCGTAGCCAACTTTGTCGTGGCCCTGACCGATTTTGCGGTCAAGCCGCTACGGAGGGTGGTTCCTGGCGCCATGGGGTTGGACCTGGCCTCGTTGATAGTCGCTTGGTTAACTCAAGTGTTGTTACTGATCGCCATGTATGCGCTGGTTAGCACCGCGATACTGGTGTCGCCGGGATTCTGGCCCGGAGTGGCGTTACTGGCGCTGGTGAAGGTTGTCAAACTTTCGATTTATCTGCTGATGGGGGTGGTTTTCATTCTCGCCATCATGTCGTGGATGAATCCGTACCATCCCATTCGACCGTTTTTTGAGGCGCTGGCGAGGCCATTTCTCAAGCCATTTCAGCGCATCATCCCCCTGGTGGGTGGAGTGGACTTGTCGCCGCTGGCGTTGTTGCTGTTATTGCAGGTAATTCTGATGGTGCCGATGGTTTGGCTGGAAGGCGAGGCCGGGCGAGCGCTGTCGAGAATGGTAGGCACGGGCTGAAGAGCGGCCTGAATCAGGGGGACAAATGCGTTTTTTGCCCGGTTTTCGCCTATACAGTACACTTCCGTCAGGTAAAACCCCTAAAGCGCAGACTCGACCGTGGATTTCAACGCGAATATCGACAATCGGTTTGAAACCGAGATTGCCCGCTATAACCAGTGGCGGGAGGAGCTTACCCGCGCGGTGCACGATTACCATGACTGGCTCGAGCGCACCAATCAGCTAGATGTGCAGCAATCGATCCGCTTCTACGATTTGCTGGAGACACTGAATCGTGGCCGTCTGACGCTGGCATTTCTGGCCGAGTTCTCTCGCGGTAAGTCAGAGCTGATCAATGCGCTGTTCTTTTCCAGCTTCAAGGAGCGCCTGCTGCCGTCGGACGTTGGCCGCACCACGATGTGTCCGACCGAGCTGTTCCACGACCCCAACGAAGAACCGTACCTGAAGTTGCTGTCGGTGGAAACGCGTTATCGCGACGAGTCGATTTCGCAGCTGAAGAACATGCCGGTCGAGTGGTCGAAGATCAGACTTAACGTCAACGACCCGAAGGAAATGAAGCAGGCGCTGTCGGCGCTGGCCGATACCAAGCGCGTCTATGCGCTTGACGCACGCATGATGGGCTTGATTCCCATGTTTGACGAATCCGGCCAAGGTCCGAACGAGGACGATATCGTCGAGGTGCCGGCATGGCGCTATGCGGTGATCAACTACCCGCATCCGCTGCTGACCAATGGTTTGTCCATTCTCGATACGCCCGGCTTGAATGCACTTGGCTTGGAACCAGAACTTACGCTGTCGACCGTGCCCAATGCGCACGCCGTGCTGTTCCTGCTGGCCATCGACACCGGCGTTACCAAGAGCGATCTGGAAATCTGGGAGCGCTACGTCAAGGCGGGCTTGCCGGCCAAGATTGCGGTGCTGAACAAGATCGACGTGATGTGGGATGAGTTGAAAACCGCGCCGGAAATCGAAGCCGGCATGAAGCGGATGATAGATACCACCTGCACGCAGTTGGGCCTGCCGCCGGAAAAAGTGTTTGCGCTATCGGCGCAAAAGGCACTGCTTGGCCGCATCAAGGGCGACCCGCAAATGGTGCAACGCTCCGGCATCGAGAAGCTCGAAGCCTATCTGGCCAACGAAATTATCCCAATCAAGCGCCAGTTGCTGGCAAAAGCGGTCACCAGCGAAATCGGCGCCATGATGGTCGCCAGTCATCGCAGTTGCACGCAGAAACTTGAAGCCAATCAGGCGCAATTGAACGAATTGGGGCAACTCGCCGGCAAGAGCCGTGAGTTGACGCAAAAGTTGTGGCAGAAAGTCAGCGAGGAAAAAGAGGCCTATAACAACGCCCTGTCGGAATACAAGGTCCAACGCACTACCTTCAACCAGAAGCGCAATGCGCTGCTCGATGTATTCAATCCGACCAAGCTGGATATCGTCTGTTCGCGCAGCTTGCAGGCGATCAATGACTCTTGGACCACGCCGGGCCTGACCCGCGGCATGCGTCAGCTGATCACGCTGGTTGGTGATGAGTTCAAGGCGGTTAGCGTGGCCGGTGAAGACATCCTTCACTTGATGGAGGGTGTGTACAACACCTTCCACCAGCGTTTCAATTTCGACAAGATGGATTTCCCGCCGCTGGATTTCGAAGGGCCGCGTAACAAGCTGCAGATTCTGATCTACGAAACCGAGCAGTTCTGCAAGGATCCGGTCAATATCGTGATGACCGAAAAGCGCTTCATGGTGCGGCGTTTCTGGCGCATGCTGATCGATCAGGCGCGCAAGATTTTCAACGAAGCCCGTGCTGATACCGAACGCTGGCTGGCCGCTGTGCCACTGCCGCTGGAAACGCAGATCAAGGATCACAAAGCGCAGTTGCAGGCGCGGCTCGACGCCTTGGCCAAGGTTAACGAGCGCGGCGGTGCCATCACTGAGGAAGTGAACAAACTGCAGGCGCAGCGCAAGGACATCCAGAACCAGATTGCCATGATCACCTCATTGATCATGAAGGTGCGTGACGTCGGCCCGAATAAGACAGCCGCGAGCGCAACTGCGCCGGCCGCTGCCGCCGCCACAGCATCGGCCATCTCAAGGCCCGTCGCTGCGGCCGCTCCCGCTGCAGCGGCGTCTGCCGAAACCAATCCTGAATTCCTGAAAACGGTAAAGATGGTGGTGCCCAAGGATCAACCGGCGGAATTTGCCACCACGCAGAAGCTGGATCTCTCCAAGCTTTCGTAGTCGAATAACCTCGCTGGCTAGACCAGAATCACGTCGTACTGTTCCTGCGTATAGGACGTTTCCACCGAGAGCGAGATCGGCTTTTTGATGAAGTCTTCCAGCATCGTCATGCCCTGCGATTCTTCATCAAGGAAACGGTCGATGACCGTCTGTGAAGCGAGAATTCGAAATTCCTTGGCGTCGAACTGGCGTGCCGAGCGCATGATCTCCCGCAGGATTTCATAGCACACCGTTTGTGCGGATTTGATTTCACCGCGCCGCGCGCAGGTCGGGCAGGACTCGCACAGAACATGCGCCAGACTCTCGCGGGTACGCTTGCGAGTCATTTCCACCAGCCCCAGCTGGGTGAAGCCATTGACGGTGATACGTGTGCGGTCGCGTGACAGCGCCTTGTTGAACTCGCTCAGCACAGCGCTCTTGTGCTCGTCGGTATCCATGTCGATAAAATCGACGATGATGATGCCGCCAAGATTGCGCAGCCGTAGCTGACGGGCAATCGCTTGCGTCGCTTCAAGGTTGGTTTTGAAAATGGTGTCGTCGAAGCTGCGGCCCGACACGAACGCTCCGGTGTTCACATCGACTGTTGTTAGCGCCTCGGTCTGATCGATGATGACGTAGCCACCGGACTTGAGATCCACGCGCCGCTCCAGCGCACGCTCGATTTCATCTTCCGCTGCGAATAGATCGAACAACGGACGCTCACCCGTGTAGTGTTCGAGTATCGACAACGAACTGCGCATGTAGCGCTCGGCGAATTCGGTCATTCGGCCATGTGTCTCGCGCGAATCGACGATGATGCGCTCGGTTTCCTTGGTCACCAGGTCGCGCAGTACGCGCAGCGACAGATCCAGATCCTGATACAGCAGCATCTGCGGCGGCGCGGTTTTCGAGGTCTCCGAAATGCCGCGCCACAGCTTGATCAGATATTCGATATCCGACTTGAGCTCTTCGTCGCTGGCAGTTTCGGCCACGGTGCGGACGATGAAGCCGCCCGCCTCTCCTTCGGGCATCAATTGATGCAGCTTTTCGCGCAAGTGCTCGCGTTCGACTTCATCCTCGATGCGCTGCGAAATGCCGATGTGCTGATCACCCGGCAGGTACACCAGCAGGCGGCCAGCGATGGAAATCTGGGTCGACAGTCGTGCGCCCTTGCTACCGATCGGGTCCTTGATCACCTGCACCACCAGTGTCTGGCCTTCGTGCAGGATTTTTTCGATTGGCTTTTGTTCGACGTTTTTGTTCGACGCCCAGATATCAGCCACGTGCAGAAACGCAGCGCGCGCCAGGCCGATTTCAATAAACGCCGATTGCATACCGGGCAACACGCGGCCGACGCGACCCAGATAAATATTGCCGACCAAACCACGATTGGAACTGCGCTCCATATGCAGTTCCTGCACGGCGCCCAGTTCCATGATGGCCACGCGGGTTTCCTGCGGCGTGACGTTGATGAGGATTTGCTCGTTCACGATTAAGTTTCTCTGCGGATCGGTTGCTGCGGTTGAACGAGATAGTGGGGCGACTGTCGCCGATGAGAGACAAAAGACCGGCGCCCAGCGTCAGATTTGCACCCCGCATTGTCGCAGCAGTGCTGTCGTCTCGTAAAGCGGCAGGCCCATCACGCCCGAATAGCTGCCCGACAATTTGGAAATGAATTTTGCGGCAATGCCTTGCACAGCATAAGCGCCGGCCTTGTCCATGGGTTCGCCGGTATCGACGTAGCGCTTGATTTCATCATCGGACAATTTCGCGAAGGTGACGAAACTGGTGACCATGATCTGCTTGATGTCGTCATCCGTTACCACTGCCACAGCGGTTAGTACTTGATGCGATTGCCCGGACAGTTGCGCCAGCATGCGTTGCGCATCGGCTTTATCGACCGGCTTGCCCAGGATGTGACCATCTAGTGTCACCGTGGTGTCTGCCGTCAGGATGGGGCGGGCAGTCAGGCGCCGGTCACGCATGACTTTGTGCGCCGTCTCGGCTTTAAGTTTGACCACGCGTTGCACATAGACGTGCGCGGTCTCGCCGTCCAGCGGCGACTCATCGACGTCAATGCGCGGTGCATGTTCGCGCATCATCAGCAGTTCGTAATGCACGCCGATCTGCTTCAGCAGTTCGCGCCGGCGCGGGCTCTTTGATGCGAGATAAATGATATTCGATGGTTGCTGCATGCCTATTCCCGATGGTACGGATGGTTGTGCATCAGTGACCAGGCCCGATAAAGCTGTTCGGCCAGCATCACGCGTACCATGCCATGCGGCAGTGTACATCCGGATAACGACAGCATTTTCTGTGCCGATTGTTTTACCTCCGGCGCCAGTCCGTCTGCGCTGCCGATAATGAAGCAGGGACTGACGCCCTCGGCCATCCATGAACGCATCCATTCGGCCAGCTTGGCAGTGGAAAGCGGCGGACCACGCTCGTCCAGCACAATGCGTTCAGCCTGTTTCGGCACAGCGGTAGCGATGCGCACCGCCTCCAGTTCCAGCACCTTGCTCACCGCACGTGATGCGCGGTCTTCCGGCTTCAACTCAATCAACTCAATGCGCGCTTCCGGCGGCATGCGCTTGCTGTACTCCTCGAATCCCGTCTGCACCCAGCCGGGCATTTTGTGCCCCAGTGCGATGATGGTCAGCTTCACGATAAGCGAAATTCAATAGTAAAACTCAAGCACTGGCGCGGATTTCAGGCCATTTTTGCCCGAAAATCCGCGCCAGTGCTTGAGTTTTACTCATTTATGCTGAGGCGCAAGCCTGCGAAACAGCTCAATCTGCCTTGGCCTTGCGGGCGCGTGGCGCTGGTTTTTTGGCTGCAGTCTTGGCGGCCGTCGTCGCCTTCTTGCGTGTTGAGGTGGTGGCGGGTGGCTTCTTCGCGACCTTCGGGGTTGCCGGTTTTTTGGTCGTGGTGGTAGCGGTTTTCTTTTTCACCACTTTCTTTGCTTCGGTCACGACCGAAGACTTCGCCTTTGCAGTGGTCGATTTTTTCGTCGTGGTCTTCGCTGTTGGAGTTTTGGCCGTCGCAGTCTTTCGCTTGGTCGTGGCGGCAGTCTTCGCCTTTGGTTTGGCCGCCGCCTTCTTCTTGGCGGGCGCTGCGGCTACTTCCTTGACGGGCGCACGCTTCTTCTCCACCACCGGCTTGGGATATTCCACCTTGCCGTCGCTCCAGAATTCTTCCAGCTTGTAGTGTTCGCGCACGGCGGGCTGCATCACGTGGACCACGATATCGCCGCAATCCACCAGCACCCACTCGCCGGCGTCCTGGCCTTCGATGCCATATACCCAGCCGCCGCTTTCCTTCACCTTGTCGATCACGTTATGCGCCAGCGCCTTGGTCTGGCGCGTCGAATCCGCGCTGGCGACGACGATGTAGTCGAATACCGATGTGAGCTTGCTGACGTTGATCAGCTTGATGTCGCGTGCCTTGATGTCTTCCAGCGCGTCGATAACGATCGCGCTCAGTTTTTTGGTAGCCAACTTATGCTTTCTCCTCGGGTCGGTACAGCTTGTGCTGCTCAATATAATCGCAAACCGCATCGGGCGTCATTCCTCGCACGGAATCACCGCGCGCGATGCTGTCGCGCATGTCGGTCGATGAAATCGGCGGTGGGGCCATGCCCAATATCACCACGCCGCCACATGGCCGGCTGTGCGTATCGATAAGACTGGTGATGCGCGCGTCGACTTCACTGCGAAATGCCGCCGAGCCGTCCTGAATTTGCAATCGGTGGCTCGGACGGTCGATTACCGCAAAATGCGCGAGGCCGAAAAGCTCATCCCAGCGATGCCAGGTATCCAGCCTGGCGAAGGCATCGGCGCCGATCAGCCAGACCAAGCTTGCAGTTTTTCCATACAGTGCACGCAGTTCGCGCAACGTATCGAAGGTGTATGTGGCGCCCTGTCGATGCAGTTCACGCTCATCGATCTCGATATCGGGATCGTCCTTGAATGCGAGCTTCAGCATCGCAACCCGGTGATGGCCGGAGGCAAAAGGCAGTCGGCCTTTCTGGTAGGGGTTGCTGGCAGGCAATACGAGCAATTTCTGCACTTCGAGTTGCGTGAACGCCGAGCGCGCCATGCCGAGATGGCCGTAGTGAACCGGGTCGAACGTACCACCGAAAAGCGCAATCGGATTCAACGGAGAAACTTACTCGCGAATCTGTCCATCGCCGAACACCACCCACTTCTGCGATGTGAGCCCTTCAAGCCCGACCGGGCCACGTGCATGCAGCTTGTCGGTTGAAATGCCGATTTCCGCGCCCAGCCCGTATTCAAAGCCATCAGCAAAGCGGGTGGAGGCATTGATCATCACTGAACTTGAGTCAACCTCGCGCAGGAAGCGCATGGCGCGGGAGTGATCTTCGGTGACTATGGAATCGGTGTGTTGCGAGCCGTATTCGGCGATGTGCGCGATCGCCTCGTCGAGGCTCGCGACCACGCGAATGGAAACGATGGGGGCAAGATACTCGGTATGAAAGTCCTCGTCGGTCGCGTCTTTGATGTCCGAGAGACCGGCCGCTTCGAGAATTTTCCGAGTGGCGGCACAGGCGCGCATCTCAACGCTCTTGGTGGCGTAAATGCGACCGATCAAGGGCAGCGCTTTTGCGGCAATCGCTTCGGCAACAAGCAGCGTCTCCATCGTGTTGCAAGGAGAGTAGCGCTGCGTCTTGGCGTTGTCGGCAATGCGCACCGCCTTGTCGAGGTCGGCGGCATCGTCGATATAGACATGGCAGATACCGTCGAGGTGCTTGATTACCGGAACACGTGACTCTTCGGCGATGCGCGAAGTCAGGCTCTTGCCGCCGCGCGGGATGATCACGTCGATCATGCCCTTCATGCGCAGCATTTCGCCCACAGCGGCGCGATCAGTCGTGGCGACAAGTTGTACAGCGCTATCAGGCAGGCCCGCACCACGCAAACCTTCGGCAAGACAGGCATGGATCGCGCGATTCGATTCCAGTGCCTCCGAGCCGCCGCGCAGGATGCAGGCGTTGCCGGATTTGAGGCACAGCGCAGCGGCATCGGCGGTGACATTGGGACGCGATTCGTAGATCATGCCGATCACACCCAGCGGCACGCGCATCTTGCCGACCTGAATCCCGGAGGGCCGATATTTGAGATCGGACATTTCGCCTACCGGGTCCGCCAGTGCGGCCACTTCGCGCAAGCCCTGGGCCATGGCGCGCACCGATTTTTCCGTCAGCGTCAGGCGATCGACGAATGCTGCGTCATGTCCCGCTTCGCGTGCGCGTGCAACATCCTTGGCGTTTGCCGCCAGAATACCAGCTGCGTTGTTTTCAATCGCTGCCGCCGCCGCAACCAACGCACGATTTTTGTCACTGGTGCTGGCCTTGGCCATCGCCCGTGCAGCGGCGCGCGCAAGCTCACCCACGCCCTGCATGTAAGCAGGAATATCGCGGGTGCTCAATACGGCGGCGTCAGTGATCAGGTTCACCTCAGGCGGCTTTCATCAGTGCTTTGCCCGCCAGGCCGCGTGCCAACTCGGCCAGCGCGTCCCACGGATCATGAGGATTCAGGCCTTTTATCATGCGGTCGATCTCGGCCGCTTGCAACAGCAGCGCGAGCAACGATGCATGCGTGTGACGGCGGGCGATACGTTCCAGTTCGCGCTGCTTTGACGGATGAGGGGGACGACCTGATCGGGTCACGCCACGTACCCGCGCCAGCATGCGAAGTTCGTTGGCCATCACCCAGAGGATGAGCGGCGGCGCTTCGCCTTCAGCCTTCAGTCCATCGAGCATGCGTTGTATGCGTGAGGCATCGCCAGTTTCGGCGGCATCATGAATCGCCGATACCAGCTGGAACGGATTGAAGCGCGACACATTTGCCACGCTGTCCTCCAGCAACTCCAGCGATATTTCACCCGGCGGGCATAGCAGAGCCAGCTTCCTGATTTCCTGTTGCGCAGCGAGCAAATTGCCTTCGACACGATCGGCCAGGAAGTCCAGCGCTTCGCTGCCGGCTGTTTGTTGCTGGCGTGCGAGGCGGCCTTTCAGCCATTGCGGCAGGCGTTCACGATCCACCGGCGCGGCCTCGATCATCGTTGCCGCGTTTTCCAGCGCGATAAACCATTTGGTCTGTTTTCCCTGCCAGTCGATTTCCGGCAGCATCACCAGTGTCACCGTGTCGTCCGGCAGTCTCTGGCAGAACTGCTCAATGGCGGCCGAGCCTTCGCGTCCGGGCTTGCCGGTGGGGATACGCAACTCCAACAGCCGCTGGGTTGCGAACAGCGATAGCTCGGCCCCGGCAGAGGTCAAGCGGCTCCAGTCGAACCCGGTTTCGGCGGTAAGCACCTCGCGTTCGACGTAGCCCGTTTTGCGTGCCAGCTCGCGCAACAGATCGGCCGCTTCCAGCGCCGCCAGCGGCTCGGCGCCATGAATCACGTACAACGGGCTTAGCGTCTTGGGCGGGCGTTCAAGAAATTGTTCGGCGCTGACACGCATGGCGTTGGCGCGATCTAGGCAGGCCGTTTGATCGCCGTCATACGACGCAGGATCTGGCCGGCAGCATCCTGTTCCATGTCGCGATACAGCTGCGCTTCTTCCAACTGCTTGGCGATGATCTGCGAATCGTCATAGGTCAGGATGCGCTGCAGCTGGATTTCGCTGGTGGGGATGGCTACCGCTCCCTTGCTGTCCACCAGTTGATACTGCACGGTGAGTTTCAACTGGTATTCGCGCACGCGTCCGGCGCCGGACAGCGAGAGGATGATGCGGTCACGCCGCTCGGAAGTCAGGTTGAGTTGGGCCTCTGCATCCTTGGCGGTGGTCACCATGCGAGTGGGACTGTTGATCAGTTCGCGCTTGATATTGTCCGCCACCTTCGAGGTGGCGGGTGCGGCCACCATCACGCTGGCGAAGGGGACGTTGTATTCGCCGCGCAGGTGAAAGCCACATGACGCCAGCGTCACTGCAGCAAGCAGAAGCGCGATGCGTTTACACCACGACATTGACCAGCTTTCCAGGCACCACGATCAGTTTCTTCACCGGCTTTCCTTCCGTATGGCGCTTGACACCTTCATCTTCCAGCGCGAGCTTTTCGATCGCGGCCTTGTCGGCCGCCTTCGGTACTCGAATGCTACCGCGAAGTTTGCCGTTGACCTGCACCACCATTTCGATTTCATCCTGCTCCAGGGCGGCGGGATCAGGCTCGGGCCACGGGGCGTCGATGATGTCACCTTGCTCGGATGCGAAGCCCAAGTCGTTCCAGAGTTGCCAAGTGATATGCGGGCAGGCGGGATAGAGCACACGTAGTAAGACTCCAAAAGCCTCCGTGACTGCGACTGTACGACCATCGGATGATATCGGCGTTTGCGTATCGCTCAATGGTTGACCACCCAAATAAACGCCATCAATCAAATTGAGCAACTTCATGCAACCAGATACTACGGTGTTGTATTGCAGTCTCTGGAAATCGTAGCTGATTTGCTTCAATACGGTATGTACCTCGAAGCGAAACTTCCGAAGTTCAACAGATTCTTGTTGCCAACTAATTTGGCGCGAAAAAGCTTGTTGCATTAGCCCAACACTGATGACAGTTTCTCGTCGCTTGGCAGAATCCCATAGTCTGCGCAAGTAGCGCAGCGTGCCCTCCACGCCAGCGCTGGACCATTCAATGGTTTGCTCCGGCGGACTCGCAAACATGACGAACAAGCGCGCGGCGTCGGCGCCGTAGTTGTCAATCATGTCCTGCGGGTCAACGCCATTCAGCTTGGACTTGGACATCGTGCCCACGCCGCCATATTCAACTGCGGAGCCGTCGGACTTCAATCGCCAAGACGCCGGTTTACCGGCGGCGTCCAACACTGCCTCCACGTCGTCCGGCGGAAAATACTCGATACCACCCTTGTCGGTGCGGCGTGAGTAAATGTGATTCAGCACCATACCTTGGCACAGCAGGTTGGTGAACGGCTCGTCGAACTTGAGCATGCCCAAATCGCGCATCACCTTGGTCCAGAAGCGCGCATAGAGCAGATGCAATACCGCATGGGTGATGCCACCGATGTACTGGTCCATCGGCATCCAGTAATCGTTGCACGACGACACCATCTTGTCGTGATAGTCCGGCGCGCTGTTTGGCGAGGTATAGCGCATGTAATACCAGCTTGAGTCGACAAACGTGTCCATCGTGTCGGTTTCGCGCTGCGCCGGTTTGCCGCATTTCGGGCAAACGCATTTGAGAAAGCGCTCGTCCTTGTTGAGCGGATTGCCTGAACCGTCGGGAATCAAGTCCTGCGGCAACACCACCGGCAAATCCTTATCCGGCACCGGTACGTCGCCACATGCATTGCAGTGAATGATCGGTATCGGCGTACCCCAGTAACGCTGGCGCGAGATGCCCCAGTCGCGCAGGCGGTACTGGGTTTTCATCTCGCCGCCGTTGGCTTTGGTTTGTGCGGCAACGTAGTCGATGGCGGCATCGTAGTTCATGCCGTCCATTGCACCGGATTCGACGCAGACACCGTGATCGCCGTAATGCGGCTGCCATGCGTCAAGTGAATACGGCTTGCCCAAATCGATCACCTGCTTGATCGGCAGGCCATATTTTTTGGCGAATTCAAAATCGCGCTCATCATGCCCCGGTACCCCCATCACCGCACCGTCGCCGTAAGTCATCAACACATAATTACCGACCCAGACTTCGACCTTGCCACCGGTGAGCGGATGTGTGACGAACAACCCCGTCGCAACACCTTTCTTCTCCATGGTCGCCATATCGGCTTCCATCACGGTACCGCGCTTGGTTTCCTCGATGAACGCGGCGACTTTTGCATCGCGCGTTGCCGCCACGGTTGCCAGCGGATGCTCAGCCGCAACGGCGCAAAACGTCACACCCATGACGGTGTCGGCGCGGGTGGTGAAAACGAACAGCTTGCCGTCCTGCACCAGATGGCCTGACGCATCCTTGATGTCGTGCGGGAATGCAAAGCGCACGCCGACGGATTTGCCGATCCAGTTTTCCTGCATCGCACGCACGCTGGCGGGCCAGCCGGTCAATTTGTTGGCTACACAGTCAAGGAGCTCTTCGGCGTAGTTGGTGATGGCCATGTAGTAGCCGGGAATCTCGCGCTTTTCCACTGGCGCGCCTGATCGCCAGCCGCGGCCATCGACCACCTGCTCGTTGGCCAGCACGGTCATATCGACCGGATCCCAGTTCACCACCTGGGTCTTCTTGTAGACGATGCCTTTTTCCAGCATGCGCAGGAACAGCCACTGGTTCCACTTGTAGTACTCGGGGTCGCAGGTGGCGAATTCGCGCGACCAGTCGATCGCCCAGCCCATCGCCTGGCACTGCTTCTTCATGTAGGCGATGTTTTCGTAAGTCCACTTTGCTGGCGCCACGTTGTTTTTCAGCGCCGCGTTTTCCGCCGGCAGGCCGAAGGCATCCCAACCCATCGGCTGCAATACGTTGTAGCCCTTCATGCGCAGTTGCCGCGCCATCATGTCGTTGATGGTGTAGTTGCGCACATGGCCCATGTGCAGCTTGCCGGAAGGATAGGGCAGCATCGAGCAGGCATAGAATTTCGGCTTGGGCTGGCCGTTCTTGTCTTTTGCGTGCTCGACCACGCGATAGGCGTCGGTGCGTGACCATTCGGCTTGCGCGCGGCTCTCGATTTGTTTGGGGAGGTACTGGGATTCCATGAGGCGAAAGATGGCGACAAATGCGTGCCGGAAACGAAATTTGCCCGGCTATTTGTCTGATTTTGTGGAATGTTTCATTATACAGGCGCGCATGCTGCAGAGCCGCATCCAGCGTGGACATTCCGCCGTAGGAGAGGCATCCAGAGTGTTGGGCATGAGGAGTTCAATGATGGAAAAAATACTGCGGGTTTGGTTGTTATGGGCGGCAGCCGTTTTGAGTTTTGCGGCAGCGCCAGCCTTTGCCGCCGGTGTTGTCGATGGCGTGCAGTCGCCGGCCTGGCTGGACCGGGGCGGCCTGTCCGTGCCGGTTTCACCCGGTATTGCCCTGCAGGCAGGTGATGTTTTGCGCACCGGTTCCGGCGCCCGGCTGCTGTTGAAGCTGGATGAAGGCAGCCTGGTCAAGCTGGGCGAAAACGCCCGCTTTACCATCGAAAAAGCGCAGCAAGCCCGCGGTGGTGTTTACGAAGCCGCGCTCAATGTTGCCGCCGGTGCATTCCGTTTCACGACACAGGTGGCATCGAAAGCGAACGAGCGCGACGTCAATATCAAGCTCGGTCCCAATGCCACCATCGGCCTGCGTGGCACCGACCTCTGGGGCCGGGGTCGCGATGACAAGGATATTGTGTGCCTGATCGAAGGCAAGATAGACATCACCGGCAACAACGGCAAAACGTTGCGCCTCGACCAGCCGCGGCAGATGTTCTCCTCCGCGCGCAACACGCCGCCTGAGCCAGTAGTCACCATTGATGCCCAGCAGTTGAGCGCGTGGGCGACAGAAACCGAGATCGAATACGGTAAAGGTTCGAAGGTGAGCGGCGAATGGAAGGTAATTGTTGAAGGTTTCCCGTCACGCGATGAGGCGCGCGCCGCTACCCGCAAACTGCGTGAGACGGGCTATCCCGCTGAGAACACCGCCAACAACACCGTGACCATCGACAAATTCGATACTGAACTCGCCGCACGCTTGCTGGCGATACAGCTTAGGGTCGGTTCCGGCTTCAAGGAAATACGCACTTCGCGCTGAGAGTCCTGAGAGTCGAAGGGGGCCAGCACTTATAATGCGAGGACACTCTTGATGGTCCCGCATGAACGAATCCCAGTCTTCCCTGCCGTTTGCCTCGCTCGCATTTGGCACCACCGCTCGCCTGCTCGATAATCTCAACCCGCCGCAACTGCAGGCCGTCACGCTGGGGCACGAAAGTGCGCTGGTGCTGGCCGGCGCAGGCTCCGGCAAGACCCGCGTACTGACCACGCGTATCGCTTACCTGATCCAGACCGGGCAGGTCAGCCCGTCCGGCATTCTGGCCGTAACGTTTACCAACAAGGCGGCGAAGGAAATGCTGACGCGGTTGTCGGCGATGATGCCGATCAACACCCGCGGTATGTGGATCGGCACCTTTCACGGCCTGTGTAATCGCCTGCTGCGCGCGCATTATCGCGATGCCAATCTGCCACAGACCTTCCAGATCCTCGATTCGCAGGACCAGCAATCGGCGGTCAAGCGTTTGATGAAGTCGCTCAATGTCGACGAAGAAAAATTCAAGCCGCGCGAGATGTGCTGGTTTATCAATAGCTGCAAGGATCAGGGCCTGCGCGCCAATGCCGTGGAGGCCAACGACGAATTCACACGCCGTCAGGTCGACCTCTATCGCGCTTACGACGAGCAATGCCAGCGCGAGGGCGTGGTCGATTTCGCCGAACTGTTGTTGCGCTGCTACGAGTTGTTGGGCAGGAACGAAGCCGTGCTGGGACACTCTCGCGAGCGCTTCAACTTCATCCTCGTTGATGAGTTTCAGGACACCCACCGCCTGCAGTACAAATGGATTCGCCTGTTGGCCAGCGGCGGCGCGGCGATGTTCGCGGTCGGTGACGATGACCAGAGCATTTACAAATTCCGCGGCGCCGAGGTCGGCAATATGCGCGACTTCCAGCGCGACTTTGCGGGCAACAATGTGGTCAAGCTGGAGCAGAACTATCGTTCGCAGGGCAATATCCTCGATGCGGCCAATGCCGTCATCCAGCACAACAAGGATCGCCTCGGCAAGAATCTGTGGACCGAAGCCGGTAAGGGCGAACCGATTCGCATCTATGCCGGCGCGTCGGATAACGACGAAGCGCAATTCATCGTCGATGAAGTGAAGGCGCTTAATCGCGCAGGCACCGCGCTGGTGGATATGGCGCTGCTGTATCGCTCCAATGCGCAATCACGGGTGCTTGAGCATGCGCTGTTCCGCGCCGGCGTTGCTTATCGCGTATATGGCGGGTTGCGGTTTTTCGAGCGTCAGGAAATCAAGCACGCGCTGGCCTATCTGCGGCTGGCGGCCAATCCCGATGACGATGGCGCGTTTTCGCGTGTGGTGAATTTCCCGCCGCGTGGTATTGGTGCCCGCTCGGTGGAACAAGTGCAGGAGCTGGCGCTGCGCTACAACCAGTCGATGTACGCTGCCGCCGCGTCCGGTATTGCCAAGGGCGAGATCAGCGGACGTTCCGCGTCAGCCGTGGGCGCGTTCCTGAAAATCGCCGAGAGCCTCAAATCCTCATCGACCGCCGTGTCGCTGCAGGAACTGGCGGAAGAGTGCCTAGAGCGCAGCGGTCTGCGCGCGCATTACCAGACCGAACGCGAGGGCGCCGACCGGCTCGAGAATCTGGCCGAACTGGTCACCGCCACCGCGCAATTCCAGGAAGAGTACGAGGGTGAAGATGCCGCGCTGGTCGGTTTTCTGACGCATGCCAGCCTGGAGGCGG
>JAEUNB010000095.1 GCA_016790625.1 Betaproteobacteria bacterium
CCGCCGTTTTTCTCGATCAGCGTGGCGAGGATCGATTGCCACTGGTCGATCGAATACGGGTTGGCGATGTCGAGTTCATCAAGGCTGCGCTGCAGGCGCTTCAGATGCTCGACTGCGCGCAGGCCACGGCCCGAGTAATACGGAATCACCTCGTACACACCGTCGCCGAAGATGAAGCCGCGATCCAGTGGCGAAATCTTCGCCTCTTCGATGGGCAGATACTGGCCGTTGAGATAGACGGTGGGCAGGCAGAGCGCTTGAGTGGACATGATGAATTTCCGTACGAAACGAAGAGGGTACGTAGCTATTTGAACAACAACCGGATCGCATCCCAGCCGCGACCGAGGAAGCCGGCAACCGGCACATTCTCCAGCGCGACCACGGGAATTTCCGCAATCACTTTGTCATTCTGCGTCAATTTCATCACGCCCGCTTTCTGGCCCGGCGCGTAAGGCGCGATCAGCGGCTGGATGGTGGTGAGTGTCGCCTTCATGCCGGTAAATTTGTCCTTCGGCAGCGTGAGCCAGATATCGCGGTCAAAGCCGAGCTTGATCGCGTTCTGCGTACCCTTGAAAATTTCCGGCGTGGCGATCGGCTCGTTCTTTTTGTACAGACGTTGCGAATCGAAGAATTGGTAGCCGTAGTTCAACAGCTTCTGGCTTTCCTGCGTACGCGCTACATCCGACGTGGTGCCCAGCACCACCGAAATCAGGCGGCGCGATTTGTCCGCGTCGCCCCGTTTTGCTGTGGCGATCAGGCAATAGCCAGCCGCTTCGGTGTGGCCGGTCTTCAGGCCATCCACGGTCGGGTCCAGCCACAGCAGGCGATTGCGATTGGGTTGCGTGATCTTGTTGTGGGTGAATTCCTTTTCCTTGTAATAGCCGACTTCATTCGGAAAATCACGGATCAGCGCGTTGGCGAGGATGGCCAGGTCCTCGGCGGTCGAGTAGTGCTGCGGATTGGGCAGGCCGGTGGCATTCATGAAGCTGGTGTTCCTCATGCCCAGCTTCTGCGCCTGCTTGGTCATCAGCTGTGCGAACAGATCCTCCGAACCGGCAATCGCTTCGGCCAGTGCGATCGACGCATCATTGCCGCTCTGCACGATCATGCCGCGAATCAGCGGCTCCACCGCCGGTGTTTGCTTGGGATCAATAAACATGCGCGACCCCTCGGCCTTCCACGCGCGCTCCGATACCGGCACCGTCTGTGTCAGCGTGAGCTTCTTGTCTTTCAGCGCCTGGAATACCAGGTACGCCGTCATCAATTTGGTCAGTGAGGCCGGCTCGAAGCGGTCACCGGCCGCTTGCTGCGCCAACGTTTGTCCACTGGACGCGTCGTAAAGCACATAGGCCCGCGCGGCGATCGGCGGCGCCGGCACTTCAGCCAGCGAGACGGTGATTTGTGCGTGGGCGGAGGGCAATGATAGGACGAGAGATAGCGAGATCAGGGCAGCGGACAGCGATGGAACAAGTTTCATGAATTTCCTGATGAAGTTTGGATGGAACGGATTTGAATTACGGTTTCTGGATCACGGCGGCGAAGTCGTGCGATTGTTTTACTTGCGCGGCCACGGCTTCGGCTTCTTCGCGCGATTTGTAGGGACCCATGCGGACACGAAACAGATGGTCCTTTTGGATCACCTGAATCGGCTCGCGGTTCCAATCAAGTTCACGCGCCATGCGTGCACGGAAGATCTCGGCGTTCTCCATCGAACTGAAAGCCGCCAACTGCAGATAGACCTCCCCGGCCTCGGGAATCACGGTTTGCGTGACGACAGGAGCGACCGAGGCGGCGGGTGAGGGAAGGGGCGGCGCAGCCGGCTTGCGCGCCAGGTTGTCGCCCGGAAACACGCGCTCGACCCACACCATGCCGCTGCCTTTGCGCGCAATGTCGAGTTTGGCCGCGGCGGTGTAGGAAAGGTCGATGACGCGATCGGCATGAAACGGCCCGCGATCGTTCAGCCGCACCACCACCGACTTCATATTGGCCGGATTGGTCACGCGCACGTATGACGGCAGCGGCAGCGTCGGGTGTGCCGCAGTCATGCCGTACATGTCGTAGATCTCGCCGATGGAGGTCATCTGGCCGTGATACTTGCGGCCGTACCAGGAGGCAATGCCCTGCTGGCGGAACGGCTCGCTGGCGACGTTCGGCACGTAGGTCTTGCCGAAGATGG
Organism: Betaproteobacteria bacterium; assembly: GCA_016790625.1. Lineage (GTDB taxonomy): Bacteria > Pseudomonadota > Gammaproteobacteria > Burkholderiales > Usitatibacteraceae > UKL13-2. The sequence continues at coordinate 2,177 of JAEUNB010000095.1, forward strand.
TGTACGGTCGATTGGCGCCGCGATGCAGCGGTTCGGCTTTCGGTACTGCATCGGCAATCGCATCGAGATTGGCCGGCGGGTTGTCGCCGGGGCCGTCGTCCAGATAGTAGCCGCCGGATTTCGCCGTCGATGACGATGCCGGTTTGGCTGTTTCCGGTTTCTTCGGCGCGCTACCGCATGCACTCATCAATAAAGCAATAGCCGCAACCAAAACCCCAGCACTGGCGCGCCTTCCAGGCCAGTAATGCTCCGGAAGGCGCGCCAAATGGCGATCTATGCATCGATATGCGGGGAGAACCACCATCAAGTCGACACCAGCTGCTTATGGGTAGAGATCGACATCAGGATGCCGATGCCGACCAGCAACGACAGGATGGCGGTGCCGCCATAGCTGATTAGCGGCAACGGAACACCAACGACAGGCAGGATTCCAGAGACCATGCCGATATTGACGAACGCATAGGTGAAGAAAGTCAGCGTGACCGCACCAGCCAGCAGGCGCGAGAACGTGGTCGGTGCGTTCAGCGCGATCATCAGGCCGCGGCCGATGACGATGAGATAGAGCGTGAACAGCAGCAGGTTGCCGACCAGCCCGAACTCTTCGCCGAACACCGCAAGAATGAAGTCGGTGGAACGTTCCGGAATGAAATCGAGTTGTGCCTGGCTGCCGTTGAGCCAGCCCTTGCCGAGAATGCCGCCGGAACCAATGGCGATGGTCGACTGGATGATGTGATAACCCGCGCCCAGCGGATCCTGCATCGGGTCGAGCAGCGTCAGCACGCGCTGGCGTTGGTAGTCGTGCAGCATTGGCCACGCAAAGGGCAGCGCCGCTGCACCGGCAATGACGCCTCCAAGAATGATCTTCCACGACAGCCCGGCCAGGAAAATGACGAAAAAGCCGGAAGCGAAAATCATGATCGCCGTGCCCAAGTCAGGTTGCTTTATTACTAGGTAGACGGGGATCACCAACATCAGTCCGGCGATCGCATAGTCCTTGAGGGCGAGACCTTCTTCCTTGCGATGAAAGAACCACGCCAGCAACAGGGGTACGCCGATCTTCATGATTTCCGATGGCTGGATAACGATGATGCCGATGTGCAACCATCGGCGCGCGCCGTTGCGAAGCTCGCCGAAAAAAGCCACGCCAATCAGTAGCGCAAGACCGGCGACATAAATCGGTATGGCGAGTCGCATCAATTGCTGCGGCGGAATATTGGCGACGATCCACATCGCGACCAGGGCCACGCCGAAATTGCGCAGCTGTCCCATCGAGCGGTCGAACGTCACGCCGCCACTGGCGGAAAACACCACCGTCATCGACAGCGCGGCGAGCACGATCAACGCCACCGTCAACGGGCCGTCGAAGCGCCGCGTGGCGGTATCGAAAATCGAATTAATCAGGTTCTTCAGCATTTTTGCGGAACGCCTGAATCAGTTTCGGATCGGGCTGCTTGCCCAGCAGATGGTAGTCGAACGCAGCGCGTGCGATCGGTGCAGCGGCGGTGGCGCCGAAGCCGCCGTTCTCCACCAGCACCGCCAGCGCAATTGTTGGATTTTCTGCCGGCGCATAGGCGATGTACCAGGCATGGTCGCGCAGCCGCTCGGCGACGCGGCTTTCGACATACTTCTCGCCTTTCAAGCCGAACACCTGTGCGGTGCCGGTTTTGCCGGCGCTGATGTAACCCGCGTTGGTGAAAACGCGTGCGCTGGTGCCTTCCTTGACCACGCCTTCCAGCGAGCGGCGGATCACTTCAAGATTCTGCGGATTGACGCCCAGTTTGCCGTCGATTACGGCATCCATGTCGCGCCGCGCGCCGCTGCCGGAATCGGTGACGGCCTTCAACAGTCGCGGACGATAAGCGATGCCCTGATTGGCGAGAGCCGCCACGCCATGCGCCAGTTGCATCGGGGTGAAGGCGTTGTAGCCCTGGCCGATGCCGGCCGAGATGCTGTCGCCCAGATACCATTTGCGCGCATCGGCTGCGGCGCGCGCGAAACGTTTTTCCTTCCACGCCTTCGACGGCAGGATACCTTCCACCTCCCCGTCGATATCGATGCCGGTCTTGGCGCCGAAGCCGATCAGCCTGAGGAAGTCGGCTGTCTTGTCGATGTCGGTTTCAGCCGCGAGCTGGTAATAGTAGGTGTCGCAGGATTCGACGATCGACTTGTACATATCGACCCAGCCGTGGCCGCCTTTCTTGTCGTCGTTCCAGCGATGGGCGACGCCGGGCAGGGCAAAGAAACCGGCATCGGAAATGCCTTGCGAGGGTGTGCGCTTGCCCGATTCCAATGCGGCCAGCGCCAGGAACGGTTTCAGGGTGGAACCCGGTGGATAGGCGCCGCGCAGCGCGCGGTTCAACAAAGGTTTGTCGATCGAGGTGTTGAGCAGATCCCAGTTTTGCGGGTCAATGCCGTCGATAAACAGGCCGGGGTCGAAGCCCGGCTTGGATACCAGCGCGAGGATTTCGCCATTGCGCGGATCGAGCGCCACGAATGCGCCGCGCCGGTCGCCGAACACGTCTTCGACCACCCGTTGCAGTTTGATATCCAGCGTTAGCGTCAGATTGTTGCCGGCACGCGGCGCCGAGGTGGAGAGCGAGCGGATGGCGCGGCCGGCGGCATCGATTTCCACCTGTTTGGAGCCGGTGATGCCGTGCAGCTCGGCCTCGTAGCTGCCTTCCACGCCGAGCTTGCCGATATGCTCAGTACCTTTGTATTTCGACGCCAGTCCGGCGGCTTCGATCTTCTTCACTTCAGCATCGTTGATGCGGCCGATGTAGCCGATGGCGTGCGAGGCGACGTCGCCGTGCGGGTAGTTGCGGAACAGCCGCGCCTGGATATCGAAGCCGGGGAAGCGATAACGGTTGACGGCAAAGCGCGCGACCTCTTCTTCGCTCAAGCGATTGCGAATCGGCAGCGACTCGAAATTCTTGCTTTCTTCCATCAGCCGCTTGAAGCGACGGCGATCGCGCGGCTGGATATCGACAATGGTGGCGAGGTCGTCCAGCGCCTTTTCCATGTTCGGCACGCGTGCCGGCATGACTTCCAGCGTGTAGGCCGAATAGTTGGCGGCCAGCACTTCGCCGTTGCGATCAAGGATGAGGCCGCGATTGGGCACCACCGGCACCACCGAGATGCGATTGGCTTCGGCCAGCGTGTGGTAGTACTCGCGCTTGATCACCTGCAGATAGATCATCCGCCCGGCCAGTACCATGAACGCCAGCAGCACGCAGGCGCCGCAGAACAGCGCGCGGCTGCGGAAGGTGTTGAGTTCCGCTTCGCGATTTTTGATGGCAGTGCCGACCATGACCCTTTGTTTCCGGTTCCCGCGTCAGCGCATCACGGTAGTATGGATCGGCGAGCGGCGGAAGCGTGGCAGCGTGGCGATGTAGTTCATCGGAATCCACAGCGCTGCTCCGAGCAAAGGCGCTACGGCCAGCAGCAGGCCGGGGAATTCGCGACCGAGTGAAAGGTTGAGCAGTATCGCCAGCGTCTGCGCGACAAACAGGATCGCCAATATGTGCAGCGCCTGTTCCAGCAGGCTCAATTGCAATACGCGCAGCCGTAGCAATTGCGCGAGGTAGATGGCCACTACGTAAATCAATGCATGCTGTCCCAGTAGAACACTGTTGGCCACATCCATGACCAGACCCAGCACAAATCCCCAGCCCTGGCCGATATTACGCGGCTGGTGGATCGACCAGTAGAGCAGCACCAGCAGCACGAAATCGGGGTGCGCGCGCAGTGATGCGCCACTCCAGGGCAGCAGGTTGAGGATCAGCGCGATAAAGATCGAGCCCGCCAGCAGGCGGAACCGCGCCATCGGGCGCATCGCTTCGCGGGAAACCGGCGACAGATCCATCAGCGTCCCTCTCGCCGCTTGGCTGCACCACCCGATCGGTCGCGTGCCGCTTTTCGTTCTTCCGCCTTGATATCGGGTTTGGGATAGCCGCTGGTGTCGGGCGAAGTCAGCACTTTGACAAAGCGATGCTGGTCGGTGCCGGCGGTCGGGTTGGCGGTGATGCGGGCAAACGGGAACGCGGGGTTCTTGTCGACCACAGCAACGGTGGCGACGGCGAGCCCGGCGGGATAGGTGCCATCGATGCCGGAGCTGACCAGCATGTCACCGACCTGTATGTCGGCACCGACAGGAATAAACGGCAGGTCGATGGTGCCTTCACGTCCTGTGCCGACGGCAATCGCCCGCACGCCGTTGCGCACCACCATCACCGGCACCGATTGATCTTTCTCGGTGGTGAGCGTGACCTCGGCGCTCAGCATGCCGACCGCAGTAATCTGGCCGATGACACCTTTGCCGTCGATCACGGCGAACCCTGCAGCCATGCCATGCGACAGGCCCTTGTCGATGATCACTTTGCGAGCAAAGGGGTTGCGTGCGTCGCGGATGATTTCTGCCACGAGGCCCTGATCGGAAAAGCGCGCGTTGGCGGCCCCGAGCGAATCGAGATACGCACGCTCGCTGCGAATCAGCGTGGCCTGCTGGCTGGCGGCGGACAGGTCCAGCACCTGCAATTTCAGCGCGGCGTTTTCAGCAACCAGACGCTGTTGGTCCCTGAAGTAAACGCCAACGCGGTCGACCAGCGTACCGGGCAGTCGCAGCGCCTGCTCGATCGGCGTGATCACCGCCGAAACGCCCAAACGCACAACCGAAAGTGCCTGGAATCGATGGTCGGCGATCATTACCGCGATGGCGACCAGGGAAAAAAACGTCAGCTTGGCCAGTGAACTGGGTCCACGCGCGAAGAAATTTTCCTGATACGCCGACATGCTGCTAGCTTCGCTTCGCCTGATGTGCCTGATTGTTCATGCGGCTGGACTATGCGCCTCACCGCGAATGCGGCGCGCGGCGAGTGCCGTCGCGCCGTTGCCGCTGCGCTCCAGGTAAACGGAGCGCGTTGCCATTACAGCTCGTCGGTAAAGACGGAGCCGAGCTTGTCCATCTCTTCCAGCGCTCGACCTGAACCGCGCACCACGCAGGTGAGCGGGTCTTCGGCAACGATCACCGGCAGGCCGGTTTCTTCCACCAGCAGGCGGTCGAGGTCGCGCAGCAGCGCGCCGCCGCCGGTCAGCACCATGCCTTTTTCGGCGATGTCGGCACCGAGTTCAGGCGGCGT
>JAEUNB010000352.1 GCA_016790625.1 Betaproteobacteria bacterium
GGCCGATGGCTTCGTTGGTGGCGACATCTTGGTCGGCGAGTTTATTGGCCAATGTCCATGCAGCTTCCGCGCGAACCGTGGGCGCGAGCGGTTGCAGATGCGCGCGCATCGCCGCCAGTGCCCACGCGAGGTTCACCGCCGTCGGGCGTGTGGCCTGCAATATCGTGAGCGTCTCTGTCAGCGCTATATCGGATGCATCGTCCTGCATCGCCAGCGCCACACCGAACGCGGCCGCCACACCAATCAGCGGTGCACCACGCACCTGCATGCTGCGTATCGCGTGTGCCACCTGGTCTCGTGTGGACAGTTCGGTCGTGACGAAGGAAAACGGCAGCTTCGTCTGGTCGATGATGTGCACCGAGCGCGCTGATGCGCCAGCCCAGATGCTGCGAAAAGGTTTTCCATTGACGTTCATGCGGCGAGTGTATGCGAAATTCAAACCCACTTTCATTGACGATTGCATTTGAAATCGCCACTGAGCTTGGGAATGAGGGTGCGGTCGTGTAAAATATCAATTTCCAACCCCGGGTTCAGGGTTCCCACCCTGCATCCCAGCAGCTGGAGGTCGCACATGACCAAGTATATTTTCGTTACCGGTGGCGTGGTTTCTTCCCTGGGCAAAGGGATTGCCGCCGCCTCTCTCGCCGCCATTCTCGAATCCCGCGGCATCAAAGTCTCGATGATGAAACTGGACCCGTATATCAACGTGGATCCGGGCACCATGTCGCCGTTCCAGCATGGTGAAGTGTTCGTTACTGACGACGGTGCCGAAACCGATCTCGACCTCGGCCACTACGAGCGCTTCATCTCGATGAAGATGAAGAAGTCGAACAACTTCACCACCGGCCAGATTTACGAGCGCGTGATCAACAAGGAACGCCGCGGCGATTATCTCGGCGGCACGGTGCAGGTGATCCCGCACATTACCGATGAGATCAAGGCTTCGATCCGCGCTGGCACATCCGATGCCGAAGTCGGCATTATCGAAATCGGCGGTACCGTGGGTGACATCGAATCGCTGCCGTTCCTCGAGGCGATTCGCCAGATGGGCATCGAGCAGGGCCGCGACAACGCCTGTTACATCCATCTCACGCTGGTGCCATATCTGCCGGCGGTGGGCGAAATCAAAACCAAGCCGACGCAGCACAGCGTGAAGGAACTGCGCGAAATCGGTATTCAGCCGGATGTGGTGATGTGCCGCAGCGACCGGCCGATTCCCGATGACGAACGCCGCAAGATTGCGCTGTTCACCAATGTCGATCAGGGCGCCGTCATTTCCTGTTACGACGTCAATTCGATTTACAAGATTCCCAAGGTGCTGCACAAGCAAGGCCTGGACGAAATCGTCTGCCGCAAGCTGCATCTCACGCCGCGTCCGGCCGATCTCACCATGTGGGACGAAATCGTCCACGCGCTGGAAAATCCGGAGCACGAAATCGATCTGGCCATGGTCGGCAAGTACGTCGACCTGACCGATTCGTATAAATCGTTGTCGGAAGCGCTGATTCACGCCGGCATCAAGACCCGCACACGCGTCAAAATTCACTACCTCGACTCCGAGCAACTGGAGAAGGATGGCGTCGCGGTGCTGGCGAACATGGACGCAATCCTGGTTCCCGGCGGCTTCGGCAAGCGCGGCACCGAGGGCAAGATCGCGGCGGTGAAATTCGCGCGCGAGAACAAGATTCCCTATCTCGGCATTTGTCTCGGCATGCAGATCGCCACCATCGAATTTGCACGCAATGTAGTTGGGCTGGCCAATGCCAACTCCACCGAATTCGATCCGGAAACGCCGCATCCGGTGGTCGCACTGATCACCGAATGGCAGAACAGCGATGGCAAGGTCGAGAAGCGCGATTCCAATTCAAACCTCGGCGGCACCATGCGCCTCGGTTCACAGCCGTGCACCGTGCGACCCGGATCGCTTGCGCACAAGATCTACAACTCGGATACGGTCAGCGAGCGCCATCGCCACCGCTACGAAGTCAACAATCACTACGTGCCGCGTCTGGAAGCGGCGGGCTTTGTGATTTCCGCGCGCACCAATTCCGAATCGCTGCCGGAAATGGCGGAACTCGATGCGATGAAGCACGGCCACCCGTGGTTCTACGGCTGCCAGTTCCACCCGGAATTCACTTCGACGCCGCGCGATGGACACCCGTTGTTTACGTCGTTTATCAAGGCGGGTTTGGAGCAGCACAAGAAAGTGCATGGCGAGGCGGGGCTAAGGGTGGTGCAGGGAGCAAAAGCCTCCGCGTGAGAACAGCCTTCACATGGATTCTCGGCATATTGATAGGCGTGCCTTTGGGCGTGACTATTTGGCAGAGATTGTCGAGCAAACCATTTTGGCCGGATTGGGCGAGTGGTAATGCAGGGCTGTTCGTGTGGATAGTTCTCTCGGTAATTGCCATCTATGGGTTGGTGCGTAACGCGGATGCGCGCATGCGCAGGAACATTGGGACGATTGGCGAATGACCGCCTGGGTATCCAGTAGCAATAAGAGATTTCAGACTGACGCAACAACAATACAAAAGGAAAATAGCGCAGGACCGCAATTGTCGATATCGTCGCCCGCGAAATTCTGGACTCACGCGGCAATCCCACCGTTGAAGCCGATGTATTGCTTGAATCCGGCGTCATCGGCCGCGCGGCCGTGCCCTCAGGTGCCTCCACCGGCTCGCGCGAAGCGATTGAGCTGCGCGACAAGGACGCCACCCGCTTCCTAGGCAAAGGGGTTTTGAAGGCGGTCGAGAATATCAACACCGAAATCTGCGAAGCGGTCATTGGCCTCGATGCTTCCGAGCAGGCCTTCATCGACAAGACCATGATCGAGCTCGACGGCACCGACAGCAAGTCGCGCCTCGGCGCCAATTCGATTCTCGCGGTGTCGATGGCGTGTGCTAAAGCCGCTGCCGACGAATCCGGCCTCTCGCTGTACCGCTATCTGGGTGGCGCTGCGCCGATGCAGTTGCCGGTGCCGATGATGAACATCATCAACGGCGGCGCGCATGCTGACAATCCGCTCGACATGCAAGAGTTCATGATCATCCCGGCGGGTTTGCCGACGTTCCGAGAATCCTTGCGCGCCGGCGTGGAAGTGTTCCACACGCTGAAGAAAATTCTGCACGCCGAGAAACACAACACCAACGTCGGGGATGAGGGTGGCTTTGCGCCGAATTTCGCGACGCATGAAATGGCGTTGCAATACATCGTCAAGGCCATTGGCGAAGCCGGTTATGTGGCGGGCCAGGACATCCTGATCGGTCTCGATTGCGCCGCCAGTGAGTTTCATAAAGACGGCAAATATCATTTCGAAGCCGAGAAGCTGTCGTTCAATTCGGCGCAGTTCACTGACCTGCTGGCGACTTGGTGTGACAAGTATCCGATCGTGTCGATCGAAGACGGCATGGCGGAAGGCGATTGGGACGGCTGGGCGGTGCTCACCGAAAAACTCGGCAAGAAAATCCAGCTGGTGGGCGACGACCTGTTCGTCACCAACACCAAAATCCTGCGTGAAGGCATCAGCAAGGGCATCGCCAATTCGATCCTGATCAAGGTCAACCAGATCGGCACTCTGTCGGAAACCTTTGCCGCCATCGAGATGGCCAAGCGCGCCAATTACACCGCAGTCATTTCGCACCGCTCCGGCGAAACCGAAGACACCACGATTGCCGATATTGCCGTCGCCACCAACGCCTGCCAGATCAAGACTGGCTCAGCCTCGCGCTCGGACCGCATGGCGAAGTACAACCAGCTGTTGCGCATCGAGGAAGAGCTGGGCGATGCGGCCAGCTACGCCGGTAAGTCGGCGTTTTACAACTTGAGATGAAACTAGATCCTTCCCCGGCGAAGGCCGGGGTCCAAGTTTGCGGAAATTGGGCCCCGGCCTTCGCCGGGGAAGGGCGGCGTTTGTGCGGAGACCAGAGGTTGTGAAATACCTCCCCCACACCCTCATCGCCCTCATCATCGCCATCCAGTACCCTCTCTGGATGGGCAAGGGCAGTTGGCTGAAGGTGTGGGATTTCTCGCGGCAGGTGGATGCGCAGAAAGCGAAGAATATTCAGCTCGCCGCGCGCAATGCTGGCCTTGACGCCGAGGTGCGCGACCTGAAGCAAGGCAGCGACGCGGTCGAGGAACGCGCGCGTACCGAGTTCGGCATGATCAAGTCGGACGAAGTGTTCTATCAAATCATTGACAAGACCGTGCCGGCAAAAACTTCATCAAAAGCGCCAGCAACACCGGCCCCCGCAGCAACAAAATGAACGTCACCGCCATCCGCAAATACTGCGCAACCTTGCCGCACGCCACGCACGACGTGAAATGGGGCGCCGATCATGTGTATTCGATCGGCGGCAAGATGTTCTGCGTCAGTTTCGAGGGCGAGTATCACGGCGAGAAGCACGCCAATGTCTCGTTCAAGGTGGATGACGATTTGTTCCTGCAATACACCGACCGCGCCGGAATCATCCCCGCGCCGTACATGGCGCGCAACAAATGGGTGCAGGTGCAGGACCTGAAGAAAGTGTCCGACGCGGAATTGAAAGCGCTGCTGAAGCGCTCCTACGAACTGGTGGGTGCCAAGCTCACCAAAAAGCTTCGCACCGAGCTCGGCCTGAGCTGATTTCTTGCGGGACATTGGCTGGAAAGCCAATATCCATGCGGCTCTTCATGGCATATGCCCGGAACGCCGCGCCAGTGCTTGATTTCCGGCCGGGGCTCTTTGATATTCTTACCGACCCTCGTCGCGATGCGAAGTCGCCTGCAGGAAACAGCTCAACGCACTGGCTGCGGCGCAGATTGCCCAGAGAATGAAGAAGCCCAGCGTATAGACCGCCGTGCGGCTCACATGCAGCGGATGGCCGAGTATCACCAGCTCGGTCGGGTCGATCAGGCTGAAGATGATGCCGACGCCCATGCCGGCGGCAATAAACGACGGCCACAGCACCCACATGATGTATCTGCCCATGCAATCTCCTCCGCCGCGTTGTCGTGTTCTTGGGGCCTATTTTTTGGCGGCTGGCGCGCCCAGTGTCACGGCGGCTTCGCTCATCGGCCATTCTCCGGTCAGGCGCCATTCGCGTGAGCGATCATCCAGCACCAGTTTCCAGCGTGCCTGTTCCAGTGCCGGCAATGCGGCCGAATAGCTGCCATCGGCGGTGCGAGCCAGCACAAGTTCGCGATCCAGTCCGCCACGTGTCGGGTGATGCAGTCCAAGACGTAGTTCCGTCGCTGCAGGTACATGATCGCGATCGGCAAACGACAACCGCACCGCACGTTCAGCAGCGGACAGCGTCACGGTGGCGCGATAACCGAGCTCCAGCGCACGTGTATCGCGCTGCATGGTCTTGTTGATCGCTTTGCCCTGCTTGTAATAATCGTCCGCCACCAGCCCGTCAAAGCTCTGAACCGCAAAGCCCAGCGTGAGAAAACCTGCGACCACGACGATGGCGGGGCCGGCCATCAACAGCCACGGCCAGGGTTCACGGTACCAGGGGCCGGCCGATTGTTGAGCATGAGCATTCATGGTGTGTCTCCGTTATTTGAAGAAAATCGATTTCTCTTGCAGCGCGAAATCGTCTTCGGCAGTGGCCGGCTCGATGTGGAACATGATGCGGTTTGAACCTTTTTGTGCTGATGTCACCGGTGCCCGTAGCGTGACGGTGTACATGCGTGTCGATGCCGGTTCCAGCGCCAGCGGTGACGGCAGCCCGGTCAGTTGCAGGCCGTCCACACCGGTCGCGCTGATCTTCAGTTCGCGCGCTTTTTCCTGCGTGTTCATGATCTGCAGCCGGTACACGTTCTCGATCAGGCCGTCGCCAACTTCGCGCGACAGCGTGGCGCGGTCGCGGATCACGTCCACCTTTACCGGCACGCGATTCCACAAACTCAATCCCGCGGCGATGATGATGGCCCACAGCACGGCGGTGTAAATCATCACCCGCGGCCGGAATACGCGGCGGATCATCTCGCGCCAGCCCAGATGCTGGCTCACGCCGTTGAGCGAGGCATAGCGGATCAGCCCGCGCGCGTAGCCCATTTTGTCCATCACCTGATCGCAGCCGTCTATGCAGGCGGTGCAGCCGATGCACTCGTACTGTTGGCCTTTGCGGATATCGATGCCGGTCGGGCAGACCTGTACGCAGATTTCGCAATCGACACAATCACCCAGGCCCAGCGCTTTCGGATCGGCTTTCTTCGAGCGCGAGCCGCGCTGCTCGCCGCGTTCCTCGTCGTAGGCGATGACCAGTGTGTCGCGATCGAACATCACGCCCTGGAAGCGCGCGTAAGGGCACATGTACTTGCACACCTGTTCGCGCAGCCAGCCGGCGTTGCCGTAGGTGGCAAAGCCGTAGAAAAACAGCCAGAACGCTTCCCACGGGCCGAGTGAAGATGAAACGACCTCGCGCGTCAGTTCCTGAATCGGCGTGAAGTAGCCGACAAAGGTGAAGCCGGTCCAGAGTGATATCGCAATCCACACGCCATGCTTGGCCGATTTGAGCCCGAACTTGCGCGCAGACAAGGGCGAAGCGTCCAATCGCATCTGCGCGATGCGATCCCCCTCGATCACCCGCTCAACCCAGAGAAAAATTTCCGTGTACACCGTCTGCGGACAAGCGTAGCCGCACCACAGCCGGCCCGCGACGGCCGTGAACAGGAACAGCGAATAAGCGCTGATCACCAGCAGTACGGCGAGGTAAATAAAATCCTGCGGCCAGAATACGATGCCGAAGATGTAGAACTTGCGCGCCCCGAGATCGAACAGCACTGCCTGCCTATCGTTCCAGCTCAACCAGGGCGCGCCATAGAAAATCAACTGCGTGAACCACACCAGCGCCCAGCGCCATTTCGCAAACCATCCGCTGACCGCGCGCGGATAGATTTTCTTGCGCACTTCATAAAGCGCCTGCTCCTGATCGCTTGCGGCGTCAGGAGCAGGGTGAATCGGAATCACTTTTTGTGCTGACGACATCTTGCCCGCTTATTTCCCCGCAGCAGGTGCTACGGCAACTACCGGCTTCTCCACCGGTGGCGTGCCGCCACCGAGGCTGTACACATACGCCGCCAGCAGATGCACCTTGGCCTCACCCAGCCGCTCCTTCTGCGCCGGCATCATGTTGTTGCGGCCATGGCGTATGGTCTCGGCGATGGTTTCTTCCGAGCTGCCGTACAGCCATACCGCGTCGGTGAGATTGGGCGCGCCCATTGCGGTCATGCCTTTGGCATCCGCACCGTGGCAGCCTGTGCAGACCGCGAACTTGGTTTTTCCTGCCGCCGCTTGTGTGGCGTCGTGTTTCAGGCCGGACAGCGAGCGAACGTAGTGGGTCAACTCCATCACGCCAGTTTCGCCGCCGATGGCCGCCACCAGTGTCGGCATCACACCGTTGCGGCCATCAAGAATGGTGGTTTCTATCGAAGCCGGATCGCCGCCATACAGCCAATCGCGATCGCGCAGATTGGGAAATCCTTTCGCGCCACCGGCATCGGAGCCGTGGCACTGCGCGCAGTAATTCAGGAACAGGCGCTGGCCCATGGCGTTGGCCTGCGGATCTTTCGCCAGCGTGATGATATCGACCTTCATGTACTTGTCGAACAGCGGACCGTACTCGGCGTTAGCCTGCGCAATCTCCTGCTGGTATTCATTGGCCGACGTCCAACCCAGCCGTCCGGCGAAATTGCCCAGCCCGGGATAGAACGCGAGATAGATCAGCGAGAAAATAATCGTGATGTAAAACGACCATGCCCACCAGCGCGGCAGCGGATTGTTGTATTCCGTCAGGTCTTCATCCCACACGTGGCCATGCAGTTGCGCCTTCTCGCCTTTTTCCAGCCGCTTGGTGCTCTGCATTTTCAGCAGCACCCCACAGCCGACGATGCCAACGATGGACAGGATCGCGATATACCAGTGCCAGAAATCGGAAACGAAATCGCTCATGGCCGGTCTCCATCACGCGGTGCCGGCAGGTCGTCATCGGCGAACGGCAATTGCGATGCCTCTTCAAAGCGTGCTTTCTGCCGTCCGCTCCAGGCCCACCAGACGATGCCGGTAAAGACGATGAACGACAGTGTCGTGATGACGGTGCGAAGCTCGTTAACGGTCAAGTTGGTGTCCATGGTCATTTCACATTCTTCAGTGCGGTGCCCAGCGATTGCAGATAGGCCACGATGGCGTCTTCCTCGGTCTTGCCCTTGACTTCCTCGGCAGCACGCGCAATTTCTTCCTTGGTGTACGGCACGCCGACAAGCGACAGCGCCTTCATGCGCGGCGCGGATTCGGCCGGATCGAGCAACGTCTTTGCCAGCCAGGGATAGCCGGGCATGTTCGATTCCGGCACCAGGTCGCGCGGCTGGCGCAGATGCAGGCGATGCCAGTCGTCGTTGTAGCGGCCGCCGACGCGATGCAGGTCCGGGCCGGTGCGCTTGCTGCCCCACTGGAACGGATGGTCATAGACGAATTCGCCGGCCACCGAGTAATGGCCGTAGCGCTCGGTCTCGGCGCGGAACGGACGGATCATTTGCGAGTGACAGTTGTAGCAACCTTCGCGGATATAGATATCGCGGCCGGCAAGTTGCAGCGGTGTGTACGGCTTCAATCCGGCCACCGGCTCGGTGGTGGACTTTTGATAGAACAGCGGCACGATTTCCACCAGACCGCCGACGCTGACCACCAGCACCACCAGCAACGCCATCCAGCCGACGTTTTTTTCCAGCATTTCATGAGTGAATTTCATCGATCAATCTCCGTGTGCCGGCATCGGCTGTACGCCAACCGCTGCGGCGTGCACCGCCGGCTTCAATGCGGGAATCGGCGCGTCGTAAGGCTTACCCGCAGCAATGGTTTTCCAGGTGTTGTAGGCCATGATCAGCATGCCGCTGAAGAACATCGCGCCGCCGATCAGCCGTATCGTCCAGTAGGGATAAGTGGCTTTCACGCTCTCGACGAAGCTGTAGGTCAGCGTGCCGTCGGAATTGACCGCGCGCCACATCAGGCCCTGCATCACACCGGCAATCCACATCGAAGAGATGTAGAGCACGATGCCCAGCGTGGCGACCCAGAAGTGCAGCGTAATGAGGCGGATCGAGTACATCTCGGCGCGGCCCCACAGTCGCGGGATCAGGTAGTACAGCGCACCGATTGAGATAAACGCGACCCAGCCCAGCGCGCCGGCGTGCACGTGGCCAACGGTCCAGTCGGTGTAGTGCGACAGCGCGTTCACCGTCTTGATCGACATCATCGGCCCTTCGAACGTGGCCATGCCGTAGAACGACAGCGAGACGATGAGGAACTTGAGGATCGGGTCTTCACGCAATTTATGCCATGCGCCCGACAGAGTCATAATGCCGTTGATCATGCCGCCCCATGAGGGCGCCAGCAGGATCAGCGAGAACATCATGCCCAGCGATTGCGCCCAGTCGGGCAGCGCGGTGTAGTGCAGGTGATGCGGGCCGGCCCACATATAGGTGAAGATCAGCGCCCAGAAATGCACTACCGACAGGCGGTACGAATACACCGGGCGGCCGGCCTGTTTGGGCACGAAGTAATACATGATGCCGAGGAAGCCGGCGGTCAGAAAAAAGCCGACCGCGTTGTGGCCGTACCACCACTGCACCATCGCGTCCTGCACGCCGGCAAAAGCGGAATACGACTTCCACATGCTGGCCGGAACAGCGGCGCTGTTAACGATGTGCAGCAACGCCACCGTGAGAATGAAGCCGCCGAAGAACCAGTTGGCGACGTAGATGTGCGGCACCCTGCGCCGCATGATGGTGCCGAAGAAAGTCAGCGCATAGGCGATCCACACCACGGCAATCAGGATGTCGATCGGCCATTCGAGCTCTGCGTATTCCTTGCTGGTGGTGATGCCCAGCGGCAGCGTGATCGCAGCGGCGACGATCACCAGTTGCCAGCCCCAGAAGGTAAACGCGGCCAGTTGATCGGACACCAGCCGCACCTGGCAGGTGCGTTGTACGACGTAGTACGAGGTTGCGAACAGCGCGCAACCGCCGAAGGCAAAGATCACCGCATTGGTATGCAAAGGACGCAGGCGTCCATACGACAGCCACGGAATATTGAAGGTGATGTCCGGCCAAATCAGCTGCGCAGCAATCACCACGCCGACCAGCATGCCGACAATCCCCCACACGACGGTCATCACGGCAAACTGCCGCACCACCTTGTAGTTGTAGGTCGTTTCTTCAACCTGCATGTTCATTTCCCTTTGCGTTTTCTTGCGACAGTGACATCGTTGCATTGCACAAAAATCGCGTTTTGATGTGGATCAAGTCGCGCGAGATTGGCGGGTTTTTAGCGGACAAAATAATGCAGAACGCCATCCGACGCGGCCCACAGACCAAAAATGGCTGGAACACCGCGCCAGTGCTTGAGTTTCTATTGCTTGTCGACTGCGTTTGGTGGTTGATCGTCATCGAGCAAAATGCGTTGCCCGGGACTCTCCAGATCGTCAAACTGGCCGTTCTCGGCCGACCACCAAAAGGCGGCGCCGATACCGAAAGCGATCACCACGCCGAGCGGAATCAGCAGGATCAGGATTTCCATGCCGTGCTTTCAGTCGATGAACGGCGACGAATCAAGCGCAACGAGTTTGCCACCACGATCAGCGAGCTCGAGGCCATGCCGATGGCGGCCCATGCCGGCGAAATGAACCCTGCCACCGCAAACGGTATCGCGATCAGGTTGTAGGCAATGGCCCAGGCGAAGTTCTGCCGGATCACGCGATGCATTCTTGTCGCGATTTCGCGTGCGGTGACCAGCGGCGACAAATGTGGCGACAGCAGTACCGCATCTGCAGTGAGTCGCGTCAGGTCTGCGCCGCTGCCAATGGCGATCGATACGCTGGCCGCGCCCATCAGCGGCGCGTCGTTGATGCCGTCGCCGACCGCAATCCAGATGCGGCTGTGGCTCTGCAGCGATTGCGCGTAGTCGAGTTTTTGTTGCGGTAGCAGTTCGGCGCGTACCGATTGCGCGGATACGGACAAGGACGTCGCCACCGCCGCCACCCGGTCCTCGCGATCGCCGGACAGAATATGCGGCGACAGGCCGGCTTTGCGCAACTGCGAAATGCTATTCGCGGCGTCAGGTTTGATGGCATCGCTGATTGAAATCGCCGCCAACCATTGACCGGTTTTGCCGAGGAACAGCGTTGCATCGGCTATCGCGGCTGACGGACCCGGATGACCGACCAGTGGCATCACGTATGGCGCCTTGCCCAGCCGAAAGTCCACACCATCGATGATGCCGGCGACGCCTGCGCCACTATCAATCTTCAGGGACGCGACATGCAAGGCATCGCCATCGATTCCTTGCCGAACACGATAGCCTTTCAATGCACGCGCAATCGGATGTGTGGCTCCCGCTTCCAAC
>JAEUNB010000114.1 GCA_016790625.1 Betaproteobacteria bacterium
TTGAATTTCGGATATTGCAATGCCGCCAGTAGTTCTTCCGTCGTTTCGCGCGAAATCAGCGGAATCAGTTTGCCGTTCTGCCATAGTTCCCGGATTCGCGAGGTGGTCTTGCCCGGGAAGATGAGTGCGGAAAGCACCACATTGGTGTCCAGCACCACGCGCAGGGGTTGGTCCGGCATGAGTGATCAGAAGTTCGCTTAAGACTGGCTCAGGACTTCGACTTGGTACTGCGCTTTTGCTTGCGCGCCCAAGTGACGGCGGACTTTACGTCGCGCTCGACGATGCCCAATGCGGCCAGCTTTTCCTGCACCGCTTCCAGGCCACCGAGCTTGACTGGCGTGAGCACGATGCTCTGCCCTTCGGTGCGCACGCTGTAGTACTCGGCGCGAACCTGCTCGACGACTGTCTTGGGCAGGGTGAGCTGATTTTTGGAGGTGAGTTTGGCAAGCATGTTGGGTTTCCTTACTTCCTTACATGCTTACTATTGTGGGGCGGGGGTGGGTGTGTGTCAATGCGGGCTTAAACAGGTGTGTATGGGGCTACGGGAACTTTTGGGGGAAGGGCTGCCCTCTCTCCGGCTCTCTCCCGTAAACGGGAGAGAGGGTTAGCTAGAGGGAGAGGAGATGATTTTGGGTGTTTTATCGCCAAGCGACGACCGCACAAATCAGCCACGCCCTGTTTTGCTCTCTCTCCCGTTTACGGGAGAGAGTTGGAGAGAGGGGGATTTTCGGGAACGGCTGGCCTCTCGGCCTTGCGGGCGCCTTCTCTTGCTGATCTATTTCCCCTCTCCCTAGCCCTCTCCCGTAAACGGGAGAGGGGACTAGCTAGTGAGGGAGGGAGCAGCTAGATAGGAGGAGCTAGTCCGCCGCCGCCGTAAACGCCTGCGCCCCGCCGTAGCTCGATAGCGGCACCGGCTCGCCGCCCTTGGTCACGCGCACGGCGCAGTACTTCAGCTCCGCGATTTTGCCGAAGGGGTCGAGCGCCGGGTTGGTGAGCATGTTGGCGGCGGCTTCGTAATAGGCGAAGGGGATGAAGATGCTGCCGACCGGCACGCCTTCGTCAGCGCGCACCATGATGCCGACTTTGCCGCGGCGCGATTCCACCGTGACGTTCTCGCCCGCGTGCACGTGCACAGCGCGCATGTCCATCGGGTTCATGCTCACCGTAGCCGATGGCTCGATGGCGTCCAGCACCGTAGCGCGGCGCGTCATGCTGCCGGTGTGCCAGTGTTCCAGCTGGCGGCCGGTGATGAGCACCATGGGGTATTCCTCGTCCGGCCGCTCGTTGGCGGGGATGATGTCGGCCGGGACGAATTTGGCGCGGCCATCGGCGGTGGGGAATTTATCGACGAACACCACCGGCTGGCCGGGGTCGTTGTCGTCCTTGCACGGATAGGTCACGCTGGATTCGCGATTGAGCCGATCCCAGCTGATGCCGGAGATGCTGTCCTGTGCGATGTGCATTTCCTCGTAGACCTCGGCAACACCGCTCTCCGGCCCCTGGTAATTCCAGTCGAGCCCGAGCTGCTTCGCCAGCTGCTGGATGATCCACAAGTCCTGCCGCGCATCGCCCGGCAGATCCAGCGCGCGCTGGCCCAGCTGCACCATGCGGTCGGTGTTGGTCACGGTGCCGGTCTTCTCCGGCCAGGCGCTGGCGGGCAGCACCACGTCTGCGAGATACGCGGTCTCGGTCAGGAAAATATCCTGCACCACCAGCATTTCCAGATTCGCCAGCCCCGCACGCGCGTGGTTGGCATCGGGGTCGGACATGGCCGGGTTTTCGCCCATCACGTACATGCCCTTGATGATGCCGTCATAGGCCGCGTCCATGATCTCGACCACGGTGAGGCCGGGCTTGTTATCGAGCTTGGTGTTCCACAGTTTTTCGAAGCGCGCGTGATTGTCCGGGTTGTCCACGCGGCGATAGTTGGGGAACATCATCGGGATCAGCCCCGCATCGGATGCGCCCTGCACATTGTTCTGCCCGCGCAACGGGTGCAGGCCGCAGCCCGGCTTGCCCACCTGGCCGGTCATCAGCGTGAGCGCGATCAGGCAGCGCGCGTTATCCGTGCCGTGCACATGCTGCGAGACGCCCATGCCCCAGAGGATCATGCTGCCCTTGCTGGTAGCAAAGGTGCGCGCCACTTCGCGCAGCGTTTCCGCCGGGATGCCGCACAGCGGCGCCATTTTCTCCGGCGAAAATTCCTTGGCGTTTTCTTTCAACGCTTCGTAGTTGTGCGTGCGGTTCTTGATGAAGTCCTCATCGACCAGGCCTTCGTCGATGATGGTGTGGATCATCGCGTTCAGCATCGCCACATCCATGTCCGGCTTGAACTGCAGGTAGCGCCAGGCATAGCGATAGAGATCGTTGCGCCGCGGGTCCATCACGATCAGCTTGGCGCCACGCTTGGCGGCGTTCTTGATCCACGTTGCCGCTACTGGATGATTGGAAGTCGGGTTGGCGCCGATGACGACGATCACTTCGGCTTTCGCCACGTCGCTCACCTGGTTCGATACCGCGCCGGAACCGACACCTTCCAGCAGCGCCGCCACTGAAGATGCATGGCAAAGCCGCGTGCAGTGATCAACGTTGTTGGTCTGGAAGCCGGTGCGCACCAGCTTCTGGAATAGGTACGCTTCTTCGTTCGAACCCTTGGCGGAGCCGAAGCCGGCCAATGCGTTCGGCCCATTTTCGTCGCGGATTTTTCTCAATGCGCTGCCGGCGAGGTTCAGCGCTTCTTCCCACGTTGCTTCGCGGAACACGTCGCGCCAGTTTTCCGGGTCCATGCGGAAGTCGCCGGTCTTGGGTGCATCGGCGCGGCGGATCAGCGGCACCGTCAGGCGCTGCTTGTGGTGGGCGTAGTCGAAGCCGTAGCGACCCTTCACGCACAGACGCTCGTGGTTGGAGGGCCCATCCCGACCTTCGACGCGGATGATGGTGTTGTCCTTGACGTGATAGGTCAGCTGGCAGCCGACGCCGCAGTATGGACAGACCGAATCGACTTTCTTGTCGGCCTTGATCTGGTAAGCCTCTTTCGCCGGTGCCAGTGCGCCGGTGGGGCACGCCTGCACACATTCGCCGCAGGCCACACAAGTCGATGCCCCCATCGGATCGTCGAAATCGAACACAATCTTGGAGTGGCCACCGCGATGCGCGTAGCCGATCACATCGTTGTTCTGCTCCTCGCGGCAGGCGCGCACACAGCGCGTGCACTGGATGCAGGCATCGAGATTGACCGACATCGCCGGATGCGAGAAATCGGGATTGGGTTGCTGGCGCCGCAGTTGTGCCCCCCCGAAACGCGACTTGGTCACGCCGAGCTTGCCGGCCCATTTGGTCAGCTCGTTGGCCTCGGGCTTGTAGTCTTTAGTCGGCGCATCGGCCGTCAACAGTTCCAGCACCATCTTCTGCGAATGCACCGCGCGCGGCGAATCGGTGGTGACTTCCATGTTGTTAGACGGATGGCGGCAACACGATGGCGCCAGCGTACGCTCGCCCTTGATCTCGACCACACAGGCGCGGCAGTTGCCGTCAGGACGATAGCCGGGCTTGTAGCAGAGATGCGGGATTTCCTTGCCGTGCTCTTTTGCTATTTCGATCAGCGTCTGGTCCTCGAACGCAGAAACCTTTTGGCCGTCGAGGGTGAATTCGACCGTCTTGCGCTCGACGATGGGTTCGGAAAGCATGTTCATGGCGACACTCCAAAACAACCAATGTCGTCCCCGTGAAAACGGGGACCTCTAGCTATCGCCTTTGCGGTTGCAACGACCAAAAGACACTGATTAGAGATCCCCGCTTTCGACCAACGGAAGTCCCCTTTTCGGGACGCGGGGACGACGAATGGGGAACTAAACGCAGTCATCACGCAATCTCCTGCGGAAAATGCTTGATCACGCAGCGGATCGGATTCGGCGCCGCCTGGCCCAGGCCGCAGATCGAGGCATCCACCATGACCTGGGATAGCTCTTCAAGCAGCCCGGTTCGCCATTTCGATTCTTCCAGCAGGTGCACCGCCTTCTCGGTGCCGACGCGGCACGGCGTGCATTGGCCGCAGGATTCGTCGGCGAAAAATTTCATCAGGTTGAGCGCCGCGTCGCGCGCCTTGTCCCTGTCGGAAAGAATTACCACCGCCGCGGAGCCGATAAAGCAGCCGTGCGGTTGCAGCGTATCGAAATCGAGTGGGATATCGCCCATGCTGGCCGGCAGAATTCCGCCGGATGCGCCGCCGGGCAGGTAGGCGTAAAACTGCTGGCCATCCAGCATGCCGCCGCAGTATTCGTCGATCAGCTCCTTCACGCTGATGCCCGCGGGCGCCAGGTGAACGCCGGGCTTTTTCACGCGGCCGGAGACGGAGAAAGAACGCAGTCCCTTGCGGCCATTGCGGCCGTGGCCGGCAAACCAGTCCGCGCCTTTTTCCAGGATGTCGCGCACCCAGTAGAGCGTTTCCATGTTGTGTTCCAGCGTCGGCCGGCCGAACAGGCCGACTTGCGCCACATACGGCGGACGCAGCCGCGGCATGCCGCGATTGCCTTCGATCGATTCGATCATCGCCGATTCTTCGCCGCAGATGTAGGCGCCTGCGCCGCGCCGCAGCTCGATCTTCGGCAATGCAGCCTTGCCGGGCGGATTGGCGTTCAGCGCCGCCAGTTCGGTTTCCAGGATCGCGCGGCAGTGATGGTATTCGTCGCGCAGGTAAACGTAGCAGGCATCGATGCCCACCACTTTCGCGGCAATCAACAGGCCTTCCAGAAAACGGTGCGGATCGCGTTCCAGGTAGTAACGATCCTTGAATGTCCCCGGCTCGCCTTCGTCGATATTCACCGCCATCAAACGCGGCGCCATTTCACCACGCACGATGCGCCATTTGCGCCCGGTCGGGAAGCCCGCGCCGCCGAGGCCGCGCAGGCCGGAGTTTTCCATTTCCATGATGGACGATTCCGCATCGCGATTGCCGTTGAGGAAATCGAGATAGTTGCGATAGCCGCCCTCGGCCTGGTACTTGGCGTAGGTGATGTAATTGCCGGCGAGGCCTCGCGTATGCTTTTCCTTCACCGCCAGCGCAACTTTTTCCGCGGTGGCGTCACCGAAAGCGTTCTGCCCCACGCACACCGCCGGCGCTTCCGCGCAGCGGCCGATGCAGGGGGCAGCGATCACGCGCACGTCCTTGCCGAGAATGGTCGGCAGTTTCTTCAACAGCTCCTCACCGCCCGCCATCGAGCAGGACAACGTTTCGCAAACGCGCACGGTCAGCGCGGCGGGGGATTCTTCGCCTTCCTTCACCACGTCGAAGTGATGGTAGAAGGTGGCGACTTCATAGACTTCGGTCTGCGCGATTTTCATCGCCTCGGCCAGCGCGGCCATGTGCGCAGCGGAGAGCTGGTTGAACTTGTCCTGAATCAGATGCAGGAATTCGATCAGCAGATCGCGGCGGATTTCGCGGCCGGCCAGCAACGCAGCAATATCGGCGCGCGCCTGCGGATCGACCTGGCGCCCCTTGGGTGTATTGCGCGCCTTCATCTTGCTGCGCACTTCGGCTAAGGGGATGGCTACAGTGACGCGATCGTTCATCGGGTGAATCTCCTCAGTGCGGAACCCGTGTTCCGCCGATTTCGCGCGATGTCGTTTAGCTACGCCTTCGCTATGCCTTTCGCCGCGCGGTCACACACCCGGCGAAAGTTGAAATTATTGTATGCCGAAGAGGATAGCGGCGCCCTGTGTGCGGCCATATGACGAATATCAAGAAGGCTAGTGCTTGACGCAGGACAAGACCAGCAAAATCAAGCACTGGCGCGGCGTTTCAGGCATTTTCGGCCTGGGAGGCGCACCAGTGCTGGAGTTTCATTCGGCGGACTGACACACCTTCCATGTCGTCCCCGTGAAAGCGGGGACCTCTAGTCATAGCTTTTTGCCACTTTGAAAACAGGAAAAGCAAAGTTAAAGGTCCCCGCCTACGCGGGGACGACAGGAAAAAACGAGCGCTCGCTAGATCGTCGCCGCCAGCCTGCTCGCCTGATCGATCGCCCGCTTGGCATCGAGCTCACCCGCCTCGAACGCGCCACCCACCAGATGCACCTTCACGCCGGCGGCCTCCAGCGGCGCCTGCAATTCGCGCAGCGGTTCCTGCCCGGTGCAAAGCACGATGTTGTCGCATTCGATCAGCGTCGGGCTTTCGCGCTTCTCGCCGAAGGTGACGAACAACCCCTTCTCTTCGATGCGCTCGTAATTGGCGCCGGCCAGCATCTCGACTTTCATTTTCTTCAGCGTCGCGCGGTGAATCCAGCCGGTGGTCTTGCCCAAGCCTTTTCCCGGTTGCGAAGCCTTGCGTTGCAGCAGCGTTACCTGCCGCGCTGGAGGCGAGATTTCGGGTTTGGTGACGCCGCCGCGAACTTGCGAGGGATCGGCCACACCCCATTCCTTCATCCACTCGGCGTTGTCCAATGTGGGCGAGTGGCCGTCGTGCACCAGGTACTCCGACACATCGAAACCGATGCCGCCGGCGCCCACCACCGCCACGCGCTTGCCGACCGGCTTCTTGTGCAGCAGCACATCGATGTAGCTCAACACATGCGGTAAATCCTGCCCGGGAATTTTCGGGTCGCGCGGCGTAACGCCGGTAGCGAGGATGACTTCGTCGTAGCTTTTCAGATCGTCCGCGGCGACCCGGCGATTGAGATTCAGCTTCACGCCGGTGACTTCGATGCGGCGGCGGAAGTAACGCAGCGTTTCGTGGAATTCCTCCTTGCCCGGAATCTGCTTGGCCATGTTGAACTGGCCGCCGATTTCACTGGCCGCATCGAACAGTTCCACACTGTGCCCGCATTCGGCCAGCGCAGTCGAGCACGCCAGGCCAGCCGGCCCCGCGCCCACCACGGCGATCTTTTTCTTCTTTGCTGCCGGACGGAACACCAGTTCGGTCTCGTGGCAGGCACGCGGATTGACCAGGCACGACGCGCGCTTCTGCTGGAACACGTGATCGAGGCAGGCCTGGTTGCAGCCGATGCAGGTGTTGATTTCGTCCGCGCGTCCCGCGGCAGCCTTGTTGACGAACTCCGCATCGGCCAGCAGCGGCCGCGCCATCGACACCATGTCCGCGCAGCCATCGGCGATGATCTTGTCGGCGACATCGGGCGCGTTGATGCGGTTGGTGGTCACCAGCGGAATGCCGACTTCGGACTTCATTTTTTTCGTCACCCATGCAAACGCCGCGCGCGGCACGGAGGTCGCGATGGTCGGTATCCGCGCCTCATGCCAGCCAATGCCGGTGTTGATGATGGTGGCACCCGCTTTCTCGATGCCCTTGGCGAGCTTTACCACTTCTTCCCAGCTCTGGCCGTCTGGAATGAGGTCGAGCATCGACAGGCGATAGATGATGATGAAATCCTTACCCACCGCCTCGCGCATGCGCGAGACGATCTCCACCGGCAGCCGCATGCGGTTTTCGTAGCTGCCGCCCCACTCGTCGGTGCGGTGGTTGGTGTGGGTGGCCAGGAACTCGTTGATGAAATAGCCTTCAGAGCCCATCACCTCCACTCCGTCGTAACCGCCCTCCCGCGCCAGAACGCCGGCACGGACGAAGCATTTGATCTGCCGCTCGATGCCTCGGGCGGAAAGTTCGCGCGGCGTGAAGGGCGTGATCGGCGAGCGGATCTTTGAAGGCGCCACCGAGAACGGGCTGTAGCCATAGCGGCCGGCATGCAGGATCTGCAGCGCAATCTTGCCCCCGTCGGCGTGCACGGCATCGGTAACCACACGGTGCTTTCTCGCCGAGCCCGACGAGGCCAGGCGCGAACCGAACGGCGACAGCCAGCCTTCCACGTTGGGCGCAAACCCGCCGGTGACGATCAGGCCGACGCCACCGCGCGCGCGCTCGGCGAAATAGGCGGCGAGTTTCGGAAAATCTTTTGCCTTGTCTTCCAGACCGGTGTGCATGGAACCCATCAGCACGCGGTTTTTGAGGGTCGTGAAGCCCAGGTCCAGGGGACTAAGAAGATGCGGGTAGGGGGAAGTCAAGGGAGTTCTCCGGCGGCAGGCGATTTTGCGATTTGTTGTGGGGAAACTATGCCACAGCAAGCACCTGAAAATCCCCCTCAACCCCCCCTTTTTCAAAGCGGGAAGTGCTGCAAAGTGCTCTGCCTAAACCAGCAAGCTCGTCCCTTTGCAAAAGGGGGCGGGGAGGGATTTTCGGTCGTCGCGCAGCGGAAGCTACGATTTAGTCCGCCCGACGGGCTCACTTCACCCCAAACGCCACCAACTCCTGCGTTTCCTTGTACAGCAGGCGCCCCTCGGCGGTCGTATTGCTGCGCTCATAGCGCACCGCCTGCTTGGCCGGGCCATGGTACCAATAGGTCCATCTTGTCGTACCGGTTCTGTTGGTTTTCAGGTTTTTCCAGTCGCCGGTGCGCTCGACCTTGATGGTCTTCAGGCGCCCCATCGGCGTATCGATTTCCTCTTCGCCGATCACACGGATTTTCACATCGTTGGTGCCGGCATAATCCTCGCCGTTCTCGGTGACCGTACCGCTCCACGACAAACCCGGACTCAGCGGAAAGACGAAGAACATCGACGAGGGCTGATAGCTGCGAAGCTTGCCGTTGATACGCTCCACTCGCGCATTGCCGGAATGATCGCGTACCACGCCGTTGTCCTGGGTGACGGTATCGGCATCGATCTGGGTGATGCTGCGTTTCAAGCTGCGAATTTCACCCGTCAACTCATTGGTCATGCGCCATTCCCACCAGTCGCCGATGGCAAAGACCGGCGCGGTACCCGTCGAGACCGAGCGCGGCTTCGATGGCGCGGCGGGCGCTGGCGCAACCTCCACCTTCTTTGGCGGCGGTTTGGGCGGCGCGGACTTCAGCACCAGCTCGGTCTCCAGCGAGGTGCTCTCCCACGGCGTTTGTGCACCCCCTGATTCGGCACGTACCGCCGCGCGTACCTGCTTGAAAGCATCCTCGATATGCGCGCCGGGCTTGGTGAGGTTGGCGAGGAGGTGTTTGGTATAGAGCCCGTTGCGGCCGGCACCGTCGGCCGCCACCGAGCCGGGAGCCGTGGCAAAAGCGACAAAGGTGCCGGGCGGCGCGTCGATCTGCGCCAGGCCGGCATTCGTCAGCTTGAAGCGCGTGGCGAACGGGTTGTTGCGGCAGGCGTCGAGGACAATGACGTTGGTGTGATTGCGCGCCGTGTCCATTTTCTCCAGCACCGCCTGCAGATCCAGCGCACTGAACGCCACCTCGTCCTCGCGGCCGATATCGGCATCGACCGGCAACAGGTAGTTGCGGCCCCGCACCTGAACGCCATGGCCGGCAAAATAGAATAAACCCAAGGTCTCGCGCGACAGACGGTCGCCGAATTCGCGCAGTGCCAGGTGCATGTCCTTTAGCGACGCGTTTTCGCGCTGGATCACGTCGAAGCCTGCCTGCTTGAGGAGCGCCGCCATATCCTGTGCGTCGTTGACCGGATTGGGCAGTGGATCGCTTTTGTAGGCACTGTTACCGACCACCAGCGCAAGGCGCTTCAGCTTTACCGGCTTCGCGGGCTCGGCGGCTTTGGCGGGACTGGCGGACTTTGCGGCTTTGGCGTTGCCGGCAGCAGGCGCTTGGGCCTCCGCGACCAAGGCGATGATCGCAATCGTTGCCGCTACCAGCCATGGCATTCGCGCGCGCCACATGCTCCCTCCCAGCGAGTTGGTTTAATACTCCCGACGAATACTAATCCATCAGCGGAAAATGTTCATTCGACAGCCATCAGTCGCACGCCTGTCGATGCTTCAGCTCAGCAAATCCAGAAGCGACCGCGCCACCACCTTCGTCGCCTTGCGCAAGTCTTCCAGCACGATGTGTTCATCTGCACGCTTGGCATTGCTTTCCAGCACGGTACGCGGACCGGCGCCGTAAATGGCCGCCGGTACGCCGGCGGCACCGTATAGCCGCACATCGGTATAGAGCGGGGTACCGGAGGTCGGAATGGGTTCACCGAACACCGCCTCGCCATGCTTCTGCAATGCCGCCACCAGCGGCGCATTGCCCGGCATGGGTTTCAATGCGTCGGCGCGCAGCAATCGCTTGATGTCGACACTGATGCCGGGATACTTCGCCGCTGCTTCGGCAATCACGCGACGCACATCGGCTTCCACCTGATCCGGATTCTCTTCCGGGATCATTCGGCGATCGAGTTTCAACACCACCTTGCCCGGCACCACGTTGGTGTTGGTGCCGCCCTCGATGCGACCGACGTTCAGGTACGGATGCTTGATGCCATCGACTTTCGAGGTGATCGATTTGTAGAGCATGTTCTGCTCGTACAGCGCGTTGAGTATGGTCACCGCACCCTGCAACGCGTCGATGCCGGTATCGGGAATCGCCGCGTGCGCCATCTTGCCGTGCACGGTGACTTCCATCTGCAGGCAGCCGTTGTGTGCGGTCACGACTTGATAGCTGAAGCCCGCCGCCAATGCGTAATCGGGTTGGGTCAGTTTGTTTTTCAGCAACCAGCCGGGACCGAGTTCACCGCCGAACTCCTCGTCGTAGGTGAAGTGCAGCTCCAGCTGGCCTTTCAGCGGCAGGCCCAGCGACTCGAGCGCGCGCAGGGCGAAGGTGTAGGTGGCGAAGTCGCTCTTGCTCACGGCGGCGGCGCGGCCGTACATCCGCCCGTCGTGGATCTCGGCGCCGTAGGGCGGGTGCGTCCAGCCTTCGCCCGGCGGCACCACGTCGCCGTGGGCGTTGAGCGCGATGGTCGGCCCGCCGTCGCCGTAGCGGCGGCGCAC
>JAEUNB010000115.1 GCA_016790625.1 Betaproteobacteria bacterium
CCCCACCAATGCCGATCAGCGGAACCCAATAGTTGATCGAATACGGCACGTTCAGCACCCGCTCGGACAGCACGGTCGCCAGTGCCAAGGCGCCGCCACTGGCAATGAGGCCGGATAACAAGCCGATCGCCAGAAACTCGGCCAGTTGCAGCACCATCATCTGCCGGCGGTTGGCGCCCAGCGTACGCATGATGGCAGCATCGAATACGCGCTCGTCCTGAGTGGTAGCGATGGCTGCATACAACACTACCAGTCCCGCGGCCAGCGCAAACAGGAACACGAAAGACACCGCGTCGGCGACCTGGTTGGTTATGGTACGGACCTGCGCCATGATAGCGCTCATGTCGATGACCGACAGATTGGGAAACTTCTGCACCAGGCCGTTCACCACCGACTCATTGCCCGGTTTCAAGTGAAAGCTGGTGATATAACTGGCCGGATATTTTTCCAGCACGCCTGGGCTGGCAATGACAAAGAAGTTGGCCTTGAACGAGTCCCATTCGACCTTGCGCAGACTGGTTACCGGCGCGGTGAATAGTGAGCCGCCAATGTTGTACGTCAACGTGTCGCCAACCTTGATGCCTAGGGTTTTGGCGATGCCCTCCTCGACCGAAAACTGCTTGTCGGTCGTATCCGGCTCCCAGAACTTTCCAGCGACGACTTTGTTGTCGGCAATCTGTAACCTTGCCGCCCATGAAAGATTGAATTCTCGCTCGCTTGTGCGTTTGGCGCGTTCATCCTTGTAGTCGGAAGGCTTTATTGCTTTGTCGTTAATGGCGGTCAGCCGGCCGCGGATCATGGGATATAGATCCGGCGTCACCATGTTCCGCTGTGAAAAATAGGCTTTTACGTCGGCTAGCTGATTGGATTGGATATTGATAACAAAGCGGTTGGGCATGTCGTCTTTCAAGGTGCCCTGCCATCTTGCAATCATGTCGGTGCGCACCAGCGTCAATAGCAGCATGGCCATAATGCCTAAGCCCAGCGCCATGATCTGGACCAGGCTGCCCCCGGAACGGCGCTTCATATTGGCGATGCCGTATCGCCATGAGCCGGTAGTCGCGCCACGCAAGCGAGCTGCGAACTGGATCAGTAGCCAGCCGGCTAGAGCTGCGGTACCAAGTGCAGCAGCAAATCCGCCTAGCGCAATTGCACCCATCTCGGGGTCTCCGGCGCGCCAGACAATCAGGCCAGCCAAGGTCGAGAATCCCAGCAGGTAGGCAAACGTGGCCCCGGCATCGAACGGGTCCATATCGCGGCGAAGCACCCGAAGTGTCGATACTTTGCGCAACGCAAGTAGCGGCGGCAAGGTAAAGCCCAGAAGCAGCACCAAGCCAATGGCCATGCCTTGAAGAGCCGGGATCCATGTCGGCCAGGGCAGCGTCACGGTGAAGAAGCCAGCCAGCATGGCGGCCAGCGCGCTTTGCGCGGCAAAGCCGGCCATCGTGCCCAACAAACAAGCGATCAGGCCCAGCGTCAGAAATTGCCACAGGTTGAGCAGGAAGATGTCCGCCTGCGTGGCACCGAGGCAGCGCATCATTGCGGCACCATCCATCTGCATCAGGGAAAACCGTCGCGCCGCCAGCGCAACGGCGACCGACGCCATCACCACCGACAGCAGCGCTGCCAGTCCCAGAAACCGCTGCTCCCGCTCCAGCGCGACGCGCACCTCTGAGCGAGAGTCCTTCACGCTTTCTAGTCTCTCACCGCGCTCCAGCTTGTCTTTGTAGGTCGCGCGGAATTCATCGACGACTTTGCTCTCACCCGCGACCAGGAAACGGTATGTGGCGCGACTACCAACCTGCAGCAGCCGCGTGCCGGCCAAATCCTGCGTATTGAGCATGACCCGCGGCGCAATACCGAAATAGTCCAGCACGCTGTCAGGCTCTTTGGTCAGCACCGCTGCCACCTTCAGCTTGATGGCGCCTACTTTGAGCTCGTCGCCGACTTGCGCATTGATTCGGGCCAGAAGCACCTCAGGCACCCAGATTGTTCCGGGCGCGGGAATTCCATCGACATCCCGGCTGGCCCCACCGGGCGAGTCGGCAATGCGAATTTTCCCGCGCAGCGGAAACCCCGGCGTGATGGCTTTCAGCTCTGCCAGATTAACGCCCTGCCCTTTGTCAGCGTCACCCGCGACCATGCTGGGGAAGGTAGTCGTTTCAGCGGTAGCAAGGGCCAAACGTTTGGCCTCCTCGCGAAAGCGATCAGATACCGGCTTATCCGCAATAACCACGGCATCGGCGGCGATTAGCTCGTTGGCTTGCCGGTTAAGCGCTGCTTCCACACGGTCGGCAAAGAAGGCGACGGTCGTCACGCTCATCACCGCGATAAACAGCGCCACCAGCAAGACCGTTGCCTCGCCCGACTTGGCGTTGCGGCGGAGCATTCGCAGCGCCAGTGTCAATTTGCCCATGGACTGCCTCATCACATGGCCATTTCGTGTTGATCTTCCTCAGTACTGACCACACCGGCTTCAATATGCAAGCGCCGGCCGCATCTTGCCGCCAGTCCGAGGTCATGCGTGACAAGAATAAGAGTCGTGCCGCGCTCGCGATTTAGCTCAAACAGCAGATCAATCATCGCCCTGCCCGTCTTGGCGTCCAGATTGCCGGTCGGCTCGTCGGCAAACAGCAACTTGGGTTCGGTGACGAATGCACGCGCGATGGCGACACGCTGCTGCTCGCCACCCGACAACTGCTTTGGATAGTGCTT